>SBAV01000299.1 GCA_005239965.1 Methylobacter tundripaludum | reverse complement strand
TGTTTTTAAGCAGCTAAAGCCATTGAGTAGTTTTCGTCATTTGCGAATACTTTTTTTCTGTAGATTTTACGAGGTGTACAGTCCTCGGCATGCACTCAAAGTTTCGCTACCCGCGTCGAAGCCATGTCGCCCCCCTTACAATTATTGAGACTTATTCTATAAAGAAAAGTTCAAAATCTAACTTAAGAAATAGACCCACTTTATGTTTCACGTCACGGCCCGTGATGAACCATGACGTGTAAAGGATTTTTAGATAGGGGTTACGTTTTCAGCTTGCAGGCCTTTGGGGCTTCGCATTACACGGAACTGAACTTTTTGACCTTCACGTAATGATTTATAGCCACCAGCGCCATTGATCTGCAGAAAGTGTACGAAAACATCGGGGCCTGATTGTTGCTCGATAAAGCCGAAGCCTTTATCAGAATTAAACCATTTAACGGTACCAGTTGTTGTAGTAGTAGACATAATGAATCCTATTAAATTAAATAAAGCTTTAAATAAATCGTGGGTCGAACTGGTAAATTTAGAAGTTACAAAATGTAATTACCCATCATGATCACAAATTGCCTCGTGCTGGGTTGAAATTTCTTGATCCATTACATCTTCTGCGGTTGTAGCCATTTTCCAGCTTTTCATAATAAAACAGTTGCACAGCCAGCATAATCGCTACCTCTAACAACACCGTTACTAGCAATATCGATAAAAGCTTATGTGGAATCCATCCACTGAACCGACTGAACACGTCTTTTCCAAAGGTTAAGGTTATGGATTACATAACCATTCCCTTTATGAGATAAAACCCACGTTTTTATTTTGCTAGAAAACCAAATAAAAGCAATTGCTTAAAATTGGAAATTAATGGATATAAAATGGATATGAAAACTATCCATTCTGTTTTGGCTAGGCGAAGTACTGTTTTATTTTTGCTTTTTTTCGATAAATAACAGGTGTTGAGTCAGTCTGGGTTTACGCGTTGACAACAAGACCTCTTCAGTTTGATAATGATTAAATAGTCGCAAGGCTATCAAAATTACTATAAAAATTAGGGAGTATTCATGTCAAACAAAACTGCAATCACCGTCTCAACACTGTGGCGGTATCCTGTAAAATCCATGATGAGGGAAGAGCTCAACGGAGCGCACGTTTTCATGAACGGTCTATTAGGTGATCGTTTCTACGCACTTATCGATGCCGAAACCAACAAGGTTGTCAGCGCTAAAAATCCCAAAAAATGGCCTAATATTTTCTCATTTCGCGCGGCCTATACTGCTCCGCTCGAAGCCAACGCAGCTCAGCCGGTGTGGATCAATCTTCCAGATGGCAGCGTGTTACGCAGTGATCAAGCGGATATCAATCAGCAACTATCAAGTTTTTTAGGACGTCCCGTAAGATTGGAGACGCAAGCGCCCGCCGCTGCAAAACTTGAACAATATTGGCCAGAATTTGAGGGTGAAACTAACGAGGTATCCAACGAAGCGGTTGCTGGCGATGCGCCGCAAGGTTCATTTTTCGACTACGCTGCCTTGCATTTACTGACATCCAGCTCTATGGAAGCTATGCAAAAACTCTATCCTGAAGGTCGTTTTGAAGTCCGGCGCTTTAGGCCGAATATCACCATTGATACATCCGGTCTCGACGGTTTTGTTGAAAACGACTGGGTAGGCAAAACCATCCGGTTGGGCGATACCTTGCGCGTGCATATCTCATACCCATGCCCTCGCTGCGTGATGCCGACGCTTGCCCAAGGTGATTTGCCAGTCGATGGCGGCATACTCAAACATGCGGTCGCCAAAAATACCCCGTTTGTTTCTTTTGCAGGCAAGGAACTGCCCAGTGTTGGTGTGTACGCCAAGGTTGTCCAACCCGGTTGGGTTAAGCGTGGCGATACGATTACTATTGAAGATTGATAACGTCTGTCATGGGCGTGATCTGTTAACGTCCTGACCAAAAAACACCCATAAAAAAGCCCCGGTTGTTTTTAACAACCGAGGTTTTTCATCGCTTAAAGCCTAAGAGCGTTAAGACAACACGATTACATCATGCCGCCCATACCACCCATTCCGCCCATGCCACCCATATCTGGCATACCATGAGCGCCTTTCTCATCACTAGGCGCATCAGCAATCATTACTTCGGTAGTCAGCATTAAGCCTGCTACAGAAGCAGCGTTTTGCAACGCGGTGCGGGTAACTTTTGCAGGATCCAAGATACCCATTTCGATCATGTCGCCGTATTGACTGGTAGCGGCGTTGTAACCGAAGTTACCGGTACCTTTTTGCACTTCGTTAAATACCACTGAAGGCTCATCGCCCGCGTTGGCAACAATTTGGCGTAAAGGCTCTTCCATGGCGCGACGCAGGATATTGATACCGACGGTTTGATCGTGGTTGATACCTTCAAGGCCTTTTAATGCAGACAGTGCACGTACCAAGGCAGTACCGCCACCGGCAACAACGCCTTCTTCAACCGCCGCACGAGTAGAGTGCAGCGCATCTTCTACGCGGGCTTTCTTTTCTTTCATTTCGATTTCGGTTGCCGCACCGACTTTAATCACCGCAACACCGCCAGCTAATTTAGCCAGACGCTCTTGCAATTTTTCCTTGTCGTAGTCAGAAGTGGCATCTTCAGCTTGTGCGCGGATTTGTGTAACACGGCCTTTGATTTGCTCTTCAGAACCGGCACCATCAATAATCGTGGTGTTTTCTTTGGTGATTTGAACTTTTTTCGCTGTACCCAGTTGAGCTAATTCAGCTTTTTCCAGACTTAAGCCCACTTCTTCAGAAATAACGGTACCGCCCGTCAGTACGGCAATGTCTTCTAACATGGCTTTACGACGATCACCAAAACCAGGCGCCTTAACAGCAGCAACTTTAACGATGCCACGGATGGTGTTAACCACCAAAGTTGCCAACGCTTCGCCTTCAACATCTTCAGCAACAATCAATAATGGACGGCCGGATTTAGCAACGGCTTCCAAAATCGGTAACATTTCGCGGATATTGGAGACTTTTTTCTCATAAATCAAAATTAAAGGATCGTCCAACTCAACGCTCATGCTGTCTTGTTTGTTGATGAAGTACGGCGACAAATAGCCACGGTCAAATTGCATCCCTTCAACCACGTCCAGCTGGTTGTCCAGACCTGAACCTTCTTCAACGGTAATAACGCCTTCTTTACCGACTTTTTCCATCGCTTCGGCAATGATTTTGCCGACTGACTCATCAGAGTTGGCAGAAATTGTACCGACTTGCGCAATCGCTTTGTTGTCTGCACAAGGGGCAGCAGAAGCCACGATGGCTTCAACAGCTTTAGTCACAGCCAAATCAATGCCGCGTTTCAAGTCCATAGGATTCATGCCAGCGGCAACGGCTTTCAAGCCTTCGTTGACAATGGATTGCGCCAGAACGGTTGCAGTCGTGGTGCCGTCACCCGCCACGTCAGAAGTGTGTGAAGCCACTTCCTTGACCATTTGTGCGCCCATGTTTTCGAACTTGTCTTTTAATTCGATTTCTTTAGCAACCGATACACCATCTTTAGTGATGGTGGGGGCGCCGAAGCTTTTGTCTAAAATTGCGTTGCGGCCTTTAGGACCCAAAGTTACTTTTACTGCGTTTGCTAAAATATTGACACCACGCGCCATGCGGACTCGTGCGTCATCACCAAATAATACGTCTTTTGCTGCCATGTTTGTTTATTCCTAAATTGTGTGTGATTGTTCGTTGTGGAAAGTTTTTAGGATTAGCCTAAAATGCCCATAATGTCTTCTTCACGCATAACGATAACTTCTTCGCCGTCAACTTTTACTTCGTTGACTGCGTATTTACCGAATAATACTTTATCGCCAACTTTAACTTCCAGGGCGCGAACTTGACCGTTATCTAAAGGCTTGCCATTGCCTACTGCCAATACTTTGCCTTGGCTTGGTTTTTCTGCGGCAGAACCTGGCAGAACGATACCGCCAGCGGTTGTCGTTTCTTCTTCAACGCGTTTGACGATCACTCTATCGTGTAACGGACGTATATTCATTTATATCTCCTTAAGAATAAATTAAATTAAAAACGCTAAGTTGTTAGCACTTGTTATCAACGAGTGCTAATGATAATGAGCTTTTGCAGTCTGTCAAGTTATTTGGCATCATTTATCCCCTTAAAAAAATCAACAAAACCTATGAACGACACCCAACTATTACGCTACAGTCGCCAAATCATGCTGCCGATGTGCGATATCGAAGGCCAGGAAAAACTGCTTAATGCCAAGGTATTAATTGTCGGCGCTGGCGGTTTAGGTTCTCCTGCATCGATGTATTTGGCTGCCGCTGGTGTTGGCACACTCACGATTTATGATGATGACGACGTGGACTTATCCAATTTACAAAGACAAATTGCTCATCACACCCTTGATATAGGGATGGATAAAGTAATTTCAACCCGTCAGACCCTGAATAATTTAAATCCTGATGTTACCGTAAATGCCGTCAAACAGCGGCTAACAGGCGAGCAACTGGAAATGGAAGTTGCCAAAGCAGATGTGGTCTTGGATTGTTCCGATAACTTCAGTACCCGTTTTGCCATTAACAGCGCTTGTGTTAAATATCAGACAGCACTGGTTTCGGGGGCGGCCATTCGCTTTGAAGGCCAAGTCTCGGTATTTACGCCGGGCCGCAATGACAGCCCCTGTTACAACTGCTTGTATACCCATGATGGCGAAGAATTGCAAAATTGTGCCACTAATGGCGTTATTGCGCCTATTACGGGGATTGTAGGCAGCATACAAGCACTTGAAACGATAAAACTCATCATCGATATTGGTAAAACATTAACAGGGCGCTTGTTGCTTTTAGATGGCTTAACGATGGAATGGAACACTATGAAACTAAAACGAAATACCGCTTGCCCAACATGTGGTGGCTCAGGTTAATAGAACACTGATTATTGACAATAGAACAGCACTTGGAGGTTAAGACCAACACCTGCTAAACTATAAAAAAATGGAGGGACGGCATGGCCACTATAACTTTTGACACCCTTGAACTGGTAGATAAGCTAAAAACTGCTGGGATACCACAAGCAGAGGCTGAAGCAGTCGTGCGCGTGATTGTCGAAGCGCAAGGCGGACTTGTCACAAAACATGACTTAACCGAAATAAAAAATGAAATTAAAGCAGAAATGAATGTGCGTTTTGAGCGTATTGATGGTGAATTAAAGCTAAATAGATGGATGCTTGGTGTACTGCTGGCGGGAGTCATCTCTTTAGTATTGAAGGCATTTTTTTAAATGCCCATCTTACTGCCCGAACCCGTCTGTTTTAAGGGTGGCCGCGCAGGAACATGATATCCATATTCTATTTTTAAGGCCTAACAAGCACCGCCTTTTGGCAATTTTACCTTGAGGTCAAACGACACCTAGCAAAAGTTGCGTGAATAAACAGTTCATCGTATACTTCAAAATGGCTTACTTGATCGAGCTAGTACACATTTTGAAAACTTTGAGAGGTTATGACTATGAAATGGGAAACACCAAGCTATACAGATTTGCGTTTCGGTTTTGAAGTGACAATGTATATCTACAACCGTTAATTTTTTTCGGTTTTGCAAAGAAAAGGGGTTCCCGTAAGAGCCCCTTTTTTTTACCTCGATGCCACATTTTCATGGCATAAAGTCCGTCTTTTTAGGAAAACTCAACATGAAAATTAGAGTTCTCGGTTCAGGCGCAGGTGGCGGATTCCCGCAGTGGAACTGCAACTGCAACAATTGCCAGCGTATGCGCCACAATGCCATGAACGGCAAAGCACGCACCCAATCCTCAATTGCTGTCAGCAGCGACAATAAAAATTGGCTGCTTATCAATGCCTCACCCGATATACGCGCCCAACTGGAAGCCTTTCCTGCTATCCAGCCTAAACACGGCTTGCGCGACACCGGCATCAAAGCTGTCATGTTAATAGACAGCCAAATTGACCACACCACGGGTTTGTTGATGCTGCGGGAAGGCAAGCCGCTGGATATTTATTGCTCGGACATGGTTAAACAAGACTTAAGCACCGGTTTTCCGGTATTCACTATGCTATCGCATTATTGCACCGTCAATCATCATCCTGTGCCAATTGACGGCAGCAGTTTTACAATCCCTGCCATAGCCGACCTGCGCTTTTACACCCAAGCCCTGAAAAGCAAGGCCCCGCCCTACTCGCCGCACCGCCACGACCCGCACGACGGCGATAATATTGGTGTTATTATTGAGCAAATCTCCACCGGCAAAAAAGTGTTTTATTCACCCGGTCTTGGCGAAATTGAACCGCATGTTATGGAAGCGATGCAAACAGTGGATTGCCTATTGGTTGACGGCACGTTTTGGACGAATGATGAAATGGTGACTTTAGGCATCAGCCATAAAAAAGCGCGAGACATAGGCCATTTACCGCAATCTGGTGAAGGCGGCATGATTGAAGTACTCAATGGTGTAGAAAAAGCTCGCAAGATATTGATACATATCAATAACACCAATCCGATTTTGGACGAAAATTCTGAGCCACGCAAGCAACTCGATGCAGCGGGCATTGAAGTCGCTTATGACGGTTTAGAAATTGATTTATAACTGTGGTCTAGTTGACGCAGTTATTCCTTTACGAGAAATGCTATGCGCTTAGTTCGTGTTCAAGTGCCTGAGTTTAGGGCGTTAAAAGATGTAGATATTACGTTTGAGCCGGAATTTACACCGCAAGTGTTTCCGTTAGGGAGTTTGAATGGTGGTGGGAAAAGTACGTTGTTGCAGTTGATTTTTGTGTTGTTACATTGCCATTCTGCCAACGATCGTTGGGAACCATATTTAAAAAACATAACTGAGTTAATAGCTAATTATAAAAAAACTAAATTCGCTAACTTCGCTACTATTACATTACTAACTAGGAATGGCAGAGTAACTTTAGATTATTATTATGGTGAAAGAGAAAATGTTATTGAATTTTTAGAAAAAACAAAAAGTAATTATCCATTTTACAAATGTGATTACCCATATTTTTTTAGTTCATTAGCATTCCTCGATAAACATGAAATTACAGATGTCATAATAAATGAAACGCTAAAAGAAATTAGAGAAGGAGTCTTTTTAATTGCTCCATCCAATCAAAGTTATATTTTTCTAACAAAAGAAGAAAGACGTTTACTTTTTACTTCAAACAGTGAAAAAAGCCATGACCAGGTTATTAAACGTCTAAAAAATAGTTTTCCTAATTTTTTTACTTATGATTTCATTGATGTTCTAACAGAAGTTTTCCGTTTAGCCAGAGACAAAGATTTCAAAGAAAAATCAGAAACTGGGGTTTACGGTACACATTACGACCAACTGGAAAATGCAATAAATAGCCTATTCATTGACGGCAAAAAAATTATCCCGTTAACCATCGACCAAAAACGCCACACAAAAGATTCTATTCAAAGCATGGGATTTAAATTGCCTTCTGGTGAAGAAATTTATCCAGAAGATTTAAGTCATGGCGAATTAAAAAGACTTACTATTTTTGTACTACTTAAATATTATGAAATTCAAGACTCTATTGTTTTAATGGATGAAATAGAAAATGGTTTTCACCTGGATTGGCAATACACCATCGTGCGTGATTTAGTCGAATGGGGAAAAACAAACCAATATGTTTTGGCGACCCATTCTTATGAGCTTTGTACCGCAGTAACCCCTGCCCATGTCAAAGAAATTGCACCAAAACTCATGTCAAAATAATCGGTTATGAGTTTATCGGAAACAGAATTACAGCTCCATTGCCAAGCAATTATTGATTTATCCCAAAGAAAGCATGGAATCATCATTCTTTGTGAGGGCAATATTAACGAAATCAAAGGCAGAGTTGAGCAATATCGGCGTTTGGAAACATTCCCTGATGCAAACTTTTATAAAGCCTGCATTCCCACTTGGTGGCAAGGGAAACGCCCGACCTTTGTGCCTTGCGGTGATCGAAAAGATGTCATCGACACCTACTTTAAGCTATGTGACTTAGGTTTTGATCGGACAAAAATCTTTGCAATTATTGATTTAGACTTGCAGCCCTACCCATTTGAAAATTATGTTGTCAGTGATACTGAAGCCCTTTTTTCCCTGTATTATCAAAAAGGCAAGCTTCAATCGATTGATGCTCAAAAAATTGGCATTTTTATTACTGGATTTATCTATAAAGAAGCCTATTTTTTAATCCCCGATTTACAGGCAGTATTTGACGATTATCCAATTCCATTATTATTTAACGATGTACCATTAAATCTTTTAAAGCTTTACCAAACAATGGCAACGGCCTTGTCTACTGATAATAATCTCAATGCAAATTTCCAACGCGCATGCGACAGGATCAATTACCTTGCAACATTGGACTTTTCTAGCTTAACTGCACTACAGAACAGCTGGCTACAGACTTTTAGCACTGCCAATGAGCTTGAAAAACGACAACTCATTTATGCCTTGCTCACTATTCATCAAGTTAAGCAGTATTGGAAAGCTTTTAAACCAAGCGATAATGCAATCCCTCTGCCGCGCTTTGAAGAACAGCTCACTTTGGCAATTGGCCAATTTTATGCGCGACAGCCTCGTGCAAGCGATCATCATCTGCCCAGTTTCTTTAATATATTATCCATAAACGCCTAAAAGGTTACAATCATGAACGAACAAGCCGCCTGGAACAAACAAGAATTTGAAGCCGCACTGCGCGGCATGGAAAAGTATTACCACATCCATCATCCTTACCACACCTTGATGAACGAAGGAAAACTCACCAAAGCACAGCTACAAGGCTGGGTGGCCAATCGTTTTTATTATCAGGTCTGTATTCCCATCAAAGATGCCAATATTTTAGCCAACTGCCCCGATCGTGAAACCCGCGCCAAATGGATCCAACGTATTTTGGATCATGACGGGCATCCTGGCGATCCTGGTGGTATTGAGGCATGGATACAATTGGGCATAGCTGTCGGATTAACACGCGAAGAAATAATTTCTGAACAGCATGTGTTACCGGGTGTACGTTTTGCTGTTGATGCTTACGTCAACTTCGCGAGACGATCAGAATGGCACGAAGCGGCCAGCTCGTCATTAACTGAATTGTTCGCACCTAAAATCCACCAGCAACGACTGGATAACTGGCCGGAACATTACCCTTGGGTAGAGCCCGAAGGTTACAGCTATTTTCGTAAACGCTTGACCGAAGCACGGCGCGACGTTGAGCACGGCTTGGCCATTACACTGGATTGGTATAAAACCCGCGAACAACAAGATCGCATGATCCAGATTTTGAAATTTAAGCTGGATGTACTGTGGACGATGGCGGATGCAATGTATATGGCTTATATTAGTAACTGATGTTACGCACCCGCCACTAAAAAATGTGTATTATTTCCCAATGGAAAAAGAAAAATTAGATTTATACACAGACTTTTTGATCTGCA
>SBAV01000165.1 GCA_005239965.1 Methylobacter tundripaludum | reverse complement strand
GGCAAAACGTTTGTTGATAAAGCCGCTGCAACGGCTGGCAATATTCACCACCTTGCCAACCAGATCGGAATTCACCCGCTGGCTGAAATCATCAAAATTAAGGTCTATATCATCCACGCCCGCACTGAGTTTGGCCGCGAAATAATAGCGCAGGTATTCGGGGTTTAAGTGCTCAAGATACGTTCTCGCTTTGATAAACGTACCGCGCGATTTGGACATTTTCTCGCCGTTAACGGTCAAAAAACCGTGCGCAAAAACCGCGCTAGGCGTCCTAAAATGCGCCCCATGCAACATCGCAGGCCAAAACAGGGCATGGAAATAAATAATATCCTTGCCGATAAAATGGTACAGCTCGGCATTACTGTGCTTGGACCAAAATTCATTGAAATCCAGGCCTTGTTTGTCGCACAGGTTTTTAAAACTGGCCATGTAGCCAATTGGCGCATCCAGCCACACGTAAAAATACTTGCCGGGCGCATCGGGAATTTCAAAGCCAAAATACGGGGCATCACGGGAAATATCCCATTGCTGCAAACCGCCTTTCAGCCATTCGCCCATTTTATTGCAGACCTCCGGCTGCAAATGCCCGGCAGCGGTCGTCCAGTCGCTGAGCATATCGGAAAAATCGGCCAGATTGAAAAAGTAATGCACCGAATCTTTCTCAATCGGTTTTTCGCCAGAGATAGCCGAAACGGCATTTTTCAGTTCGGTCGGTGAATAGGTGGCACCGCACACTTCACAACCATCGCCATATTGATCTTTTGCGCCACATTTGGGGCAATCGCCCTTGATAAAACGATCCGGCAAGAACATGGCCTTAACAGGATCGTAGGCCTGGGTAATGGTACGCGAACTGATGTGCCCTGCATCCCGTAAACGTTCATAAATCAACGAAGAGAAAATCCTGTTTTCTTCCGAATGGGTACTGTGATAATTGTCGAAGGCAACATCAAATTCGGTAAAATCGGCCAGATGTTCTTTGCCGACTTGCTCAATCAGCTGTTCGGGGCTGATGCCTTCGCGGTCGGCTTTCAACATGATCGGCGTACCGTGGGTATCGTCGGCACAGACAAAATAGCAATCGTGGCCGCGTTGTTTTTGGAAGCGCACCCAAATGTCGGTCTGGATGTATTCAACCAAATGGCCTAAATGGATGGGGCCATTGGCGTAAGGCAAGGCGCTGGTGACAAGTATCTTTCTGTTGGACATAATGACTTTTATTGGCGATAAAAAATGCCGCTATTATGGCACAGTCAGCTTGGTGCTGGCTTTAAACAAGTGTTAGCAATGTTGCCAATTTAGTTTTTATTTCCCGCAATTCGATCGCACTGATCTTCCCTTTGTATTGGGTTCTTCGACTGCGCCAATCAAGGTTTTTAACTTGATCCGCTAAGGCCACCCTATTGGCATCGGACGTTGAAAGCTGCACTTCAAACGGGTAACCTTTTACCTGATTGGTTATGGGGGCACAAACCAGTAGCCCTGTTTTTGAATTATAAGCTTTAAGGCTTAACACGACAGCCGGTCGATAACCTGCTTGTTCATATCCTGATTGGGGAGTAAAATTTAACCAAACAATATCACCAGCTTCTGGAACATATTGTGTCGGCATCAGAACTGTTCCTTACCTTGCACTTTACCGAAATCAATCTCGTTATGCCGATTTTCATCAGTAATGCCGTTCAGTAATTGATCCAGCGTATAAACGGGCGCAACTGGTTCTATAATGATTCGTCCACCTTCGGCACGCACGTCAACGGCTTGTTCCAGGGTTAATTGCGCCGATTGCATCACCGCCGCCGGAATACGCACGGCAGGGCTGTTACCCCATTTTTTTAATACTTGCACAGTCATAAGCTTGCCTCAATGTAGATACAATTGTTGATACATTGTGGAGTATAGTCATTTAGCTTTTAGGGTACAAGTGATTAATTCGAAATGATATGCACGGAGTACCTTGACTTTATCCGGCAGCTTGATGCCCTATGAGCAAGATTACTCAACATGCAACTTAGCAAACGCATTAACCAAATGGCTAATGCACAATGAGCTTGATCAATCTTACACCGCTTGATTAAATGAAGCGCTCTACGGCAAGCAAACGACTTTACCGATGCATGGACGGATGAACTGGGTAAAGGCCTTGCAGCGGCCATTAAACGCCAACTTGATTTGAAATAGAGGCATTTATGTTTATTAACGTGCACGAATTAATTTGAGCAAGTTCATGCTTCGACAAGCTCAGCACGAACGGGAATGATGTTTCAAGTTGTTCAACTTATTTCGTGCACGTCCTTAATTATCCTGTACTGCTGACCCAAGATGAAGGCACATGGCTGTGTGACTTTCCCCGATGTGCTGGAAGCGATTACTTTCGGTGTTAACGAAGCCGATACTTTACGCCAAGCCGTTGATGCCTTGGAAACAGCCCTATCCATCTATGTGGATGACCGCAAACCTCTACCAGTACCTTCAATACGTCATGATCTGCCTACGGTGCGCCCGTCCGCATTGGAAAGTATTAAGTTGGCGGTTTATAGTGAGATGATGGCGCAAGGTATTCGCAAGGCGGAGTTAGCGCGGCGACTAGGTTGGAAAGCCCCCCAGGTTGATCGTTTGTTCGACTTAGGGCATGCTTCCCACCTTGATCAATTGGAGGCGGCGGCTAAGGCATTAGGCAAACAGATTGATGTGATGCTGACTTAAAAGGTTTACGACATTATTCTTCAGAAAGCCTAAACACACCAAAAAATAATAACCCAAGTAGCAATACACCAATAACGATAATAGCTATTACACCTGCATTCATTACAATCCCCCTATCTGTTTAGTTTTGTCTGATATTTTTATAAACAACATTAGAATAATGATAATGTTAAAGACAGAAAAAATAATACCTGCCCAAAAAAGCACATCTACGTTACCGGCATCGAGCCGCTTAACAAGGCCTGTTATAACTACGACCAATATGCCAAAAGAAATGCTCATGGCGATTCGTAAAGTATTTAAAATTTCTTTAATTTCATCAAGTTTGCTCATGGCCAATTTGATTTAATTTATAGAGTATTGTCAATTTAACATGAATAAGGGTGATTCATCCAGTACTGTTATTTGCTGCGGATTGTATTGTTAAATCCACAATTTATCAAATGCACTCTCCAGACTCAATAAGCTTGGTACTGGCGTAACTTCTCATTAGTTGCAGGTAACCATATTTATCAATGACTTATAACTTTTAAAATTCGCTAAAATCCGAATATTTTCTTGCCTTCAAAGAAAAAATCAATGAGTTACAATTGGTTGGCATTAAAAATGTTGAATTTCTCACTTTTTTCGCACTGTAACCCATTGATTTATAATTTACCTGCAACTAATGAGAAGTTACGTTTTTTACGTATAGCCTATTGATTCTAACCTGAAAACGCCAGTATCCGGCAATATACCAGCAAAGATTACCTTGTTTTGTATTTGCATAAAAATCAGGAAATTGCGCTGCTTTCTATAAAACACTATAAGCAGCTTTATTTTTGTGTTCGGTAGGGTTTTGTGTGGATTGAGTAGTCAATAATTAAGAATGAGTACAGTGAAATATTCACATTGCATTTTACAGGCAGACCACTATAATCTTGATGCGGGTGTTAGTCGCCCGTTTGTTATTGCTCTTTAAAAAAATTACTACGTACCCTAACGAGAAAGTGATGCTTAGAAGGTATTGTCTTTCGAAGCGAACCTTCGGGTTCATGACCGGGCTGCGGGGGGTTGCCAAAGTGTGTTCGAATTAGCGTGCATACCCAAGCGACCGTTGTCTGGCGTAAAGGTTAAGAGTCGTCCATATAATCAATATTTATATTCTCGCGTTCCTTTTGTTGGTCTGGCGTGGCTTTGCCACAACTAACTTCAACCTAGGAAAAACAAATGCAAAATGATATTCATATTACCGTAGTAATTAAAGCAACTGAGAGCAACGATTTGCAACAGCCCCACGCTGTGCAAGTTGAAAAACAAGTTGATTCGGATCAGGGTAGTAAATTGACTCATATTGGAGCATATTTACCCTTGGCTGTTGGATTATTCATTAAGCTTGTTGATTTTATTATTGATAAGTTGAGCTAACAGCTGACTCTTTAACCCATTGCTTTCATACTTTATGAAGCTAAAGCCGCATTATCCACATAATCCCATTGCCTCTATTGAGGCATTGGCGATTACTCTAGGAATCCATCCAAAGCTTTTACAAGACTTGGCAAATAAAGCTAATGATTCCTATACAAATTTCACAATTTCATCTACAAATAGAAAGGGCGAAGATAAAGATAGGCAAGTTTGTGAGCCTAAGCACGAATTAAAAAAACTACAAAAACGTATTAATTCCAGAATATTTGAAAAAGTCGAATATCCTGAGTATTTACAAGGTGGAATTAAAGATGAGGAGAATCCTCGTGATTATGTTGCTAATGCAACGCGCCACGCTAATGCTAATCAAATTATCTGCATTGATGTTAAGCGATTTTATCCCAGCATAAAATCGCAATACGTTGTTAAAGTTTTTCAATATTTCCTTAAATTTCCCCCCGATGTCTCGGAAATACTCACAAAGTTAGTCACTTATCACAGTAGGGTTCCTCAAGGTGGCTGCACATCTTCTTATATTGCCAATCTTATTTTCTACGACACCCTGGCGATTGAATATGACAAACTTCTTGTAACGAACAAGCATTGGGATGCAAACTACATTCTGTCAATCCAAGTTGTTCTTCCAGAGCAGAAATAATC
>SBAV01000006.1 GCA_005239965.1 Methylobacter tundripaludum | reverse complement strand
GGCTATGCAGATTTGGACATGATCCGGGAGACATTTACCCAAAACCAGTTACCTGTCGTGCAAGGTGATATGGGGCCTAACCGGCATTTGGCAATGACCAGTCAAATCGTTCAGGATAACAAGGTTATCGGAGTGCTGTTAGCCAGCCTTGACTATGACTTTATTACAACAACAATTAAGGCGGCGGAATTAAAAAATTACTACGTCGAGTTAAAGCAAGATGACTTGGTGCTGGGCAAATCTGGAATAGCCCCGGGTAAAAATCAGTCCAACGCCGGTGAAATGGACGTACCCCGCACTGCCTGGAAAATTTATTACCAATACCCTACTGGCGCAAGCCTGGGTGAAACAGCCCGACTTCTGACAAGCATTATTACTGCATTATCGTTGGCGGTAACGGCGTACTTTTTCGGCTATCGCAGACTGTCCAAATTAATAAAAGAAGACTTAAGTAGCGTACTTAAGGTCTTTAATGACATTATGACGCGTAAATCATTGGGCAGTTATCCTGTTAATCTGGCTGAGATGAATATTTTGATTTCGTCATTCCTTCGTCTCAAGCGCGCCTTGGAGAATACTGATGGCAAAATAAAAGATGACGAAGATGAGCTTGAAAAAAGTGGTTTTTTCTCGACACCGGATAACTTTGGCTTTTCCGAATTATCACTGGATCAGGAAATTCTGGAGGAAAAGGTAATTGTTCAGCAAGTCCCACCAGAAAAACCGGTCAGCGCAAAACAGCCGATAGCAGATCTTCCAAAAAGTGTACCCATACCAACCCATATAGAAAATAAGCTGCCTGAAATTATTAAAGCAGCTCCTGCACCCGTTGCGCAAAAGAAAGATGCACGGTCGGCAATTTTTAAGGCGTATGACATTCGTGGCATCGTAGGCAAAACATTAACCATGAATATGGTTTACGACATTGGCCGCGCTTTTGGTACAGAAGCTAAAAACCATGACTGTCAAACCATTGTACTTGGCTACGATGGCAGAACCTCAAGCCCCACACTTGCCGACGAGTTAGCAAAAGGCATCGCCTCAACCGGATGTGGTGTGATAGACCTTGGCATGGTACCAACCCCTGTGCTGTATTTTGCAGCGCACCATATTGAAGGGCGCTCCGGCATTATGGTGACCGGCAGCCATAATCCACCGGAGTACAATGGTTTCAAAATGGTGGTTGCAGGTGAAACGCTGGCTGAAAATAGAATTCAAGATCTTAAGGCATGTATCGATAGCCGCAGTTATGCCATCGGCGACATGGGATTGATTGAAAAAAATGGCAAGCTGGCTAACGAATATGTCGGCACCATTGCTGAAGACATCCGCATAGCAAGACCGATGTTGGTTGTCATGGACTGTGGCAATGGCGTTGGTGGCAAGTTAGGGCCGTTGCTGCTCAGAACCTTAGGATGTGAAATCATCGAGCTCCACTGCGATATCGATGGTAGTTTCCCCAACCATCATCCCGATCCCAGCAAGCCTGAAAACATGGTCGAACTCAGTACGGCAGTCAAGCATTATAAAGCCGATTTGGGCATAGCCTTTGATGGTGACGCCGATCGTTTGGGTGTTGTTGATTCAAACGGAAAAATCATTTGGCCGGATCGGCAAATGATGTTGTTTGCCAAAAGCCTGCTGACGGGCAAACCGGGGGCGGAAATTATTTACGACGTAAAATGTTCCAAGCATTTGGCTGAACAAATTAAAAAATACGGAGGCAGGCCAGTGATGTGGAAGAGTGGCCATTCGCTCATGAAAGCCAAAATTAAAGAAACCGGCGCCAAGTTGGCCGGTGAAATGAGCGGACACATTTTTTTCAATGACCGCTGGTTTGGCTTTGATGATGGCCTGTATGCCGCCGCACGTTTAATTGAGATTCTTTCTAATGAACCAGGCAGTAGCGCACAGGTTTTTGCCGGCTTCCCCGATAGCGTCAATACCCCGGAATTAACCATTGATTTAGCAGATACCGATGGTGTTAAATTAATTGAAGATATGCGGGTGGCAGCCGATTTTTCTGATGCCAATATTATCGATATTGATGGTCTGCGCGTAGAATTCACCGACGGCTGGGGTTTGGTGCGCGCATCCAATACCACGCCATCATTGACGCTGCGCTTTGAAGGCGATTCATTGGCTGCCATGCAAAACATACAGCAGCGTTTTAAACAACTTATCAATAAAATAAAACCCGATCTTGAACTCCCATTTTAATCATGGAAAATCAAAAAATGATGCAGCAAAAAACCGCCCACCAGATAGCCGATGTCTTAATAGAAGCATTGCCGTATATACAACGCTTTAAAGGTAAGACCATTGTCGTAAAGTTTGGTGGCAATGCCATGGTTGATGAAGCCCTTAAGAGCAGTTTTGCCAGGGACATTGTTCTTATGAAACTGGTTGGCCTAAATCCGATAGTGGTACACGGTGGCGGGCCACAAATTGGCCAATTGCTGGAAAAACTGAGTATTAAAACCAGCTTTGTCGATGGTATGCGGGTCACTGATAGCGAAACCATGGATGTTGTGGAAATGGTGCTGGGCGGGTTAGTGAATAAGGAAATTGTATCCCTGATTAACCGGCACGGCGGTAAGGCCATTGGCTTAACCGGCAAAGATGGCGATTTGATTCGCGCAAAAAAAATTACCCTGAAAAAGCTGACAGCGGAAACGCAAGAGCCTGAAATTATTGACTTGGGCCATGTCGGAGAAGTCAGCAGCATCGATCCTGCCGCATTTGACATGCTGGGACGCAGCGATTTTATCCCTGTCATTGCACCGATTGGTGCGGGACAAGATGGACGCTCTTACAACATCAATGCCGATTTGGTCGCCGGTAAAATTGCTGAAGTGTTAAAGGCTGAAAAGTTGATTCTATTAACCAACACAGCGGGCATTTTAGATAAGCAGGGCGAATTGTTGACCGGTTTATCCCTTAAAGACATCAATGATTTAATTGAAGACGGCACTATCTCCGGGGGCATGATCCCCAAAACCCGCTGCGCTACCGATGCCATAAAAGGCGGTGTCAACAGTGTACATATTATCGACGGACGTGTTGAACATGCCGTATTGCTGGAGCTGTTTACCGATCAGGGCGTTGGTACATTGCTATTGAGCCGCCCTCGATAACGCGTTGTTGATGTACGGCCTGAACGAAGAACGTATGGTACTGACCTTATGACTGGCGCATAACTCACGCCCTAACGAAGAATCACGGCAACGTATATCCAGAAAAAGCTGATAGTCTTCTTCGTTAAGTGCTATTTTCGATAGCGACAGGCTAAGATCGTAATCCGTCGCAGGCGGGCGATTCATGATCAGCTTGTCATTATAGATATCGGGCGGAGTTGTGGAATAAAAAGTAACAAATTTGTGGCCAATTTCCCAGGCTTTATTGCATTGATGGTCGTTATAGCAATAGAACAAACCCAGTTTGTTGGCTTCAATGATACTGGCGATTTTGTTTGTTGGGGTGTCGTCTTTTGGTTCAGTGAGATATAAAAACCGGTCTATATCGGCCTTGTATTCGGTTTCTATCTGCTGTTTTTTATCAACATTGGCAAGAATGGCCCGCTCGGTTTTTTTAATTTGATCTTGCGTTAATTGCATGTCATCGAGCGCTTTTTGCGGCACTTTTTTGCCGTAACGTTCAAGTAGTGCCGCTTG
>SBAV01000128.1 GCA_005239965.1 Methylobacter tundripaludum | reverse complement strand
TATTGAGATATACTAGATTAAAAAAATATTTATAGTATGAATTAAATCAACTACTTATGCGATACTTGGATTTAACAAAGTAGAATTAACCATCACACGGTTAATCCCATCAAGAAGCCATTCATCGTCACCTATTACTCGGCCATTTTTATCCTGTATAGGTTTCCGGGGTGCCGTCGCACCAAATGGCGTGGCCTTCACCCGTAAGGCTTGTATGCTTTCCGGCGAATTGCTGACCGGCTCGTTCGCTAATGCCGCGTAAGCCATCGACAGTAGCTCCGGTTGAAACGCGCCCAGTAGTTGCCATGCTGCGTCGGACTGCTCCGTGAATAGCTCGACTGTCTTCCAGATCCAACCAGCAAGGGCTAATTTTGGATGCTTAACAACTATTGCAGGCGGCCATATAGGTTTAGTAGCTTGTGCGCTACGTTTAATGGTGGCGATAGATTGAGCCGTTTGACCTTTTTGAAGTTTTACTAAAGTTCTATTCTCCGCGAAGTTTGTTTCTATAGATTCAACCCTTCGCGGTGGTGATTTACTAAACTCTGATGGTTCAACAAACAAAATAGGATCGTTTACCTTCAGATTGGTTGAAATTCCTTCGAGGTAAATCCGATCTATAGTTGTAACATCTCCATTGTGTTTACTGCCGTTAGCGCTATGGGGGATAATCTGTGGCTGCGTCATCCGTGGTTTCAACTTACTCCACTTTGCGCGTGCCTTCAGGTCTTCGCTTGTTTCAAACGACTGGGGAAGCTCACCTGGGCCAGGTATGCTTTGCGAACGCGCGCCCTTGGGGATAATTGTTTCTTCCTTCTTGAAATTATCGTCGAGGGTATAAGCCAAGTAAACGCTGGAAGAGACGCCCGGTCGAAGCTGATATCCGACCAGCCGCGCCAATTCCAAGACCGAACGGCGCTCCGTGGCCGAGCGCAGATAACCCTCATTGGCAATGCGCTCTTGATAGAAAGTCAGCACGTCCGCTACGGTCGCCCAAGCATCCAGCATGGCAATTGACGGATCATCAGCCGCACGCGTGGTTAATTCAGCCAACTTCGGGTAAGCGCTGCTCGACAGCCGCGCCTTCATGGTTTCCAAGAAGGTGGCATGGGTGCCGATACGGTAAGACAACGCCGTTAAACCTGGTCGGTTCGACGTTGGCAAAGGGGTCAAAGCCTCCACACCTTCGCAACAACCACAGGCTTTAGCATTTATTTCGGGTTGGCAACAGCAATCAGTCTTCATCGTCCGCCTCCTATTTTATTCAGCATCAGCAGTCCGTTTTCGGGAAAACTCGGGTCATTGTCAAGTCGGGCAATCTCAAGGACACCAAGGGGTAGCTGACCGCTTTCAATCTCGCCACTAGGTGGTTCATTAAACCGATGAAACACGTCTACGTTCACGCTCTCCACACCCTGCACCGCCTGCGCAGTTGCGACCACTTTGCTTAGATAAATACCGTCGCCAAAAGACAGGTTGTCAGGGTGAAAAAAGCCAAGCCGCCCATCCGGCAGCATCCGGTTACTGAAAACTTCCAGCAATGCGGCTTTGACGTGTCCGAAAAAATAGCCCGGCAAAACACAAACGGACAGGGTAATTTCAAGCGGGACGCGTTGTGCCGACTTCACCAACAAATCATGCCCAATGCGGCGATAACGATAAAGCTCGCTCTCAATTTCCTTAAGTAATACATCATCTGCTTCCTCTTTCCCTAGGGGATCGACCACCACCAGCACTTCGTACCAACTGCCGTTCCAACGTAACGATGCTGCGGCGCGCTGTACCTTGGCCGGAAACTCCCGCATGACAATGGCAGCGTAGTCCGCTGGGGTAATCGCCCGCTCCAACCTTTTGCGGAACGTGTAGGGAGCATACAGTTTGATTTCGGACAAGGGCTCCGGCAGCGTTCCTCCGACCGCCGACAAGGGATTGCGAATATTTACAATGCCGCCGATTAACAAGGTATTACGGGACAAGGTATTACGGGTAACCAGATGACGGATAGTGCCAGCCCCCACGTTACCCACGGGGACAGCCCCCACACGGTAAACTGCATTAAATCGTGTCCCCGCATCGGGGCGTTGACCGAGTTCGTCATCGCCAAAACGCAATCTAGCACGGCCATCGTTATCCATCTCCGCCACGAAATGCCGATCCTGGCCATAGCTGCCCAGCAAGTCACGAACAGACTTCCACTTTTCTACAAGCTGCTCCAGATCCTGAAGCAGAGAGGAGGACAGATCGCTCGGTAGGTTTTCCAACCCGGTAGATGTCCGTAGCAAACGTCTTGTCTTTTCCGAAAGCTTATCGAGCAAAATTCGAGAGATATTGTCCGGAGGCGATTTCAGCTTGTTTGCTATGCTTGTTGAGTCCTTGAGATCGTCCCAGGAAAACAACGCAATCTTGCCGTCCTCCAACGTCGGAAGACGCTTGAGTTGGATGTGCGGCAAGGCCTGTCTGGGGTCTTGTAGCAGCCTGTTTTTTGCAGGCGTGGTGGAATCAATCGGCTGGCCGAAAATCAACGGCCCTTTCTTAAGCACCGGTACGTAACGCTCCGGTATGACCACAGTCTCAGTCACCGCTCCAAGGCAATCACATTCCTCCAGGGTTTCCTTGATTTGCACGGGATCCAGCTCTTCATGAACAGTCATGCCATGATCGACCAGGATGAGATTGCCCCGTGCGACACTGATGTTCTTGATGACTATGCACTGAGGTGGAGGTCCCATCGCTGAGAGACAAAGCGGGAACGGCAGGGCGTCTTCCTTGGCCCAAGTGATTTCGGTGATGGTGATATCGGGATTGAGCGGATCGTAACCGCGTTGGATGTCTGTCAGTCGCACGGCATGACGATGTTTAGAATCGGCATCCGCAAGATTGCCGGTCTTCGGGCCGATGACTTCCTCCAAGATCAGCACATCGCCGGGTTTGAGATGAAGCTTTTGACCAATTGCGGTTGACACTGGCCCAGGGAGCGGTTCTTCAATAAAATCTTCAAAATGATGTTCGCATTCGTAAGGTTTGGCCGGTGACGGTTCTTCAATCCAATCACCCATCAACGTTGCCATC
>SBAV01000408.1 GCA_005239965.1 Methylobacter tundripaludum | reverse complement strand
TGATGATGAATTCGGGAGAAAAACTATCCGGCAGCAACGGGCTTTTATCCAGCACTAGGTTTTTGCCGTCATAACTTAAATTAAACAAGCCGATGCCATCAGCGCTTAAGCCCGCAATGGCAATGTGTTGTTTGTCCAGTTCCAGCACACACAGCAAAATTTCCTTCCGACCCGGCCAGACTGCCGTTAATTGTTGCACAATACGCCTTGCAGGGCCTATTGGTGCTGCCACCGGGATCTGCTCGACGGATTCAGGATTGTTGGGTGGCGTTAGTGTGGCGCAACCGCTTAAACACAACAGCAGAACTAAATACGCTAATCCGCGCGGCATAATTCGACCAAGGTATCCAAGCGGGATCGGGCATTTTTGACATACGGATTCGCCTCATCCCAGGCATAACCGGCCAGTATCGAAGAAATCATGGCTTTGACTTCCAACTGCTGTTTTGGATGGAAAATCACATCCTGAAAGCGTCCGTCATACCAGGCATCGACAAACACACGAAAGGTATTGACACCACGTTGCAATGGTTCGGCATACCCGGTTTGCCAGTCCACCGTTTCCCCTTTAAATTGCCTGTCCAAAATTGCTGCGGCCAGGCTTGCTGATTTCATTGCAATCGTAACCCCGGAAGAAAACACCGGATCCAGAAATTCACCGGCATTGCCCAGTAGCGCATAACCTTTGCCGTACAAGCTTTTTACATTGGCCGAATAACCGATAATGGTATTGATCGGGTCATCAAATACGGCATTTTTCAATACCTTCCGCAAATTGTCATCCTGATTAATGAGCGTTTGCAATACCGTACTGTTATCGCCCGACAACGGATAAAAATCCGCCTCCGCTACCACACCAATGCTGCTGCGGCCATTGCTAAAGGGAATTAGCCAGAACCAGACATCCTTATGTTCGGGGTGGACGGTAATCAATATTTTATTCCGGTCAAAGCCTGCATCGTCAATGTGATCTTCAATATGACCAAACAAGGCTTTTCTGACCGGAAAACCGGAAGGTGACTCCAAATCCAGCAATCGCGGCAAGATACGGCCAAATCCGCTGGCATCGAGGACAAAATCAGCTTCATACTCAAAGACATTGCCGTCTACATCACGCACATCCAGCTTCGGTTTGTCGCCTGAAAAATCAATGGCGGTAACTTCCATTTGCCAGCGGATATCAACGCCCATCCGCGCGGCTTCGTTGGCAAGGATTTCATCAAACCGGCCACGTTGCACCTGAAAAGTCGTCCCCATGCCATCGGTAAATTTTTCTTCAAAATTAAACTCCGTACGCTGATTTTGGTACACAAAAGAAGCCCCGTTTTTAAACTGAAAACCGGCATTAACAACGGCATCCATCATGCCCGCCTCCTGGATGAACGCCATACATTGCGGCAACAGGCTTTCGCCTATGCTGAACCTTGGAAAGCATTGACGCTCCAAAATAGTGACTTGATAGCCCAGGTTATTCAACAAGGCACCGGCAATGCTGCCCGAAGGCCCTGCCCCTATGATAATGATTTTATACATTCGACACTGTTCCTTTGGTGATTAGCGTGGGGAGATGCACGCCCATAAACCACTGTACCCAATGGGTGAACTCCCATTAAGTTAAGAACAAGGCTCCTTCTCCAAAGGGAGAAGGCTGGGATGAGGGGAATTTAACTTGTTGATTTTATCCTCCTCACCCTAGCCCTCTCCAGCAGGAGAGGGGACTTTTTTCGTTAACTTAATGGCAGTGACCCAATGGGTGAGCGAGAGCGTTCATCTTGATGAATTCAAAATATGGGTAGTTCACAAAAACACCGGACTATTTTAACCGGATTTTGCTAAGTTATTGCTGACAAATATAACAACTAATCAGCTCAATTTGTTTGGTTATTCCATGACGCCTGAACCCTTGCCATGGCGTGCTTGTCTCTTGTTTGGCTTTCCATTTTTTTTATTGGCAGTAGACTTCTTACAGGTTGCTGATTATCATGCGGTAAACCTTGCCTGTATCAGGCAAAACGTGAACGTTGATTGGAGACGGAGGAAATAACATGCTTAAATTAATTATAAAATTTTTAATTTTCGTGGCGTTATCGTGCGTGTTGTTGGCCTGCGCTGAATTAAAGGAAGCGGGTGGCTCAATCGGCTCGACGGCAAAAAACGTGACCACAGATATTGGCCATGGCTCTCGTGATACGGTTAAAGCCATTGGCAGGGGCGTAAAAAGGGTTACTAAATCTGTCGTTGAAGAACCGGCCCAACCGCAATAGTATTGAAAACTAGCTTTGTCGCTTGCCAAACAACAGACAAGGCACTTTAAATTCCTCTACTTCCATCCCCGCAGCTATCAACACTGTCCATGCCACACAAAAAACCACAGCGACTTTATATGAGTAGGTGACGATGCCTGATTTTATTTTATGTCAGTGGAGCGCGTGGGCTCCAGGTTTGGACAGTAAGGAGAACAGGCTAATTGAACCCAGCAACGCTACATTACCTGAGTGTGTCCCCAAAATGTTACAGCGCAGATTAACGCCATTAGCCAGAGCGGTTTTTAACGTTGCCGCACCTTGCGTTGAACGCGGAAAGACGTTGCCTGTCGTATTCAGTTCGGCGCATGGTGAAATCTGCAAATCTTTGGTGATGCTTAAGGCCATCCAGGCAGGTGAGGAGCTGTCACCGACGGCATTCAGTCTGTCCGTACATAATGCCATCGCCGGCCTGTTTTCTATCGCTTACGGCAACAGCCAGGAAATAACCGTGATTGCCCCCGGACAAGAAGGCGTTGCCCCCGCTTTTATTGAAGCGTTTGGCATACTGCATGAAGGCGCTGATGAAGTCCTGATAGTCTTATATGATGAACCTATTGCCGACTTTTACCCTACCGCCCCTTTCAAACTCAATGTTGATTTTCCTTGTGCGCTGGCATTAAAAATTGCCTTAAACGGTGATGGCCAAATCATGGAATTTTGCCCTTCTACACAACCGCGTGATGACGGTGAGCATCCTGTACAATTATTGGCTTTAATAAAATTCCTTCTTTCTGACGAGTTGTCATTACGGTTGGGCAATCAGGGGCATAGCTGGATATGGCACAAAAAATAATCCTGAAACTGAATTACGGCTGGCGGCTTTTTGCGACCGGGTTTAGCTTTTTCAGTTTTGGTGTGGGCGGATTATTGCTGTGGTTTCTGGTTTTTCCGGTGCTGTCGGTGTTGCCGGGCAGTCGTTTGCAACGTATAAGCCGTGGCCAGCGCGTTGTGCATTACAGCTTTTATTTCTTTATCGGCTTGATGCGCCGGATCGGTATCATGACTTATGAAATAAAAGGTTTGGAGAAACTAAACCGTCCGGGACAATTGATTATTGCCAATCATCCGACCTTGGTCGATATCGTATTTTTAATCAGCCGGATTAAACAGGCCAACTGCATTGTCAAAGAAAGCCTGTGGCGTAACCCGTTTATGCGTGGCCCTATTTTAAATGCGGGCTATATTAGTAACGGTGATCCTGAAAAAATGATTGCTAATTGTGTGGCTTGGTTGCAGGCGGGCGGGACGATGATTATTTTTCCGGAAGGTACACGCTCCGTGCCAGGCAAGCCGTGCCATTTTCATCGGGGCGCTGCTGCCATCGCATTGCAGGCGAATAAAATCGTAACTCCCGTAACACTCTCGTGTTATCCCAGTACCCTAACCAAAGCCGAACACTGGTATCAAATCCCGGATCGGCGTTTTCATCTGGCCATGCACGTAGGGGATGACATTGCCCTGGATGAATTTATTCGAATACAACCGAAATCAATTGCCGTACGCCGCTTCAACCGGTACTTGCAGGATTATTTTACGCAACAGAGAGAATGCTATAAACACTATGGAAAATGAATTAAAACAATTAATCATCGAGGCACTGGATCTGGAAGACATCAGTGTTGCCGATATAGACAGCCACGCACCGCTTTTTAATGACGGTCTGGGGCTGGATTCAATAGACGCGCTGGAATTGGGGCTGGCTATCCGCAAAAAATACAATGTAAAAATTGATGCTGAGAAGGAAGATGTGGTAAAGATTTTTTCTTCTGTATCGACTTTGGCTGCTTACATCGAATCAGTACAGGGCTAATGTGGCTATGAATAATCGTGAAGAAATTTTAGCGGCAATCAAAACCATTATGGTCGAGATGTTTGAAATCGATGCGGCAGCGATAAAACCGGAAGCTCATTTGTACGAAGACTTGGATTTTGACAGTATTGATGCTGTCGATATGATTGTCCGGCTTAAGGAAATGACGGGAAAAGCCGTTAAGGCTGAGGATTTTAAGTCGGCCCGTACTGTTGGGGATGTGGTTGAGGCGGTTTATAGCATATTGCATGGTTGATGATCTGCCCGTTACCCACAATTTAGGAGGGTGTCAGAATTTTTGTGTAAACTTCTTAAGAAAACCAATAACGATAGGGGTTCATCAATAGATTACGCGGAAATTTTTACACGCTCCAATTTAGGAGATGTTTACAATGCATTACCTAACCTAAAAATTCACATTGCTTGAAGATGGAAGGCTAATGTATACAATTTACCAAACCGCTTATCTTGCACATTGGTTGTCATTGGAAGGGGCGGCAGAAAAATCTCTAACGCAAATTATTGCTAGTGCCAAAGTTGATATGAACCCTCACCAAGTTGAAGCCGCACTGTTCGCATTGGCTTCCCCTCTATCCAATGGCGTTATTCTTGCCGATGAAGTGGGTCTTGGTAAAACAATAGAGGCTAGTTTAGTCTTGGCTCAAAAATGGGCGGAACGTAAACGCAAGCTGCTGCTGATTGTGCCAGCTACTCTTCGTAAGCAATGGAGTCAAGAGCTGGAAGAAAAATTCGCCCTACCCTCTAAAATTCTGGAAGCTAAAAATTTTAACGAGCTACTCAAATCCGGTGTAAACAATCCTTTTGATAACGGTGGTGATGCAATAGTCATTTGTTCATACGAATTTGCTGCCCGTAAAGAACTTGAATTACAGCGGATCCCTTGGGATATGGTCGTAATGGATGAAGCGCATAAATTGCGTAATATCTATAAAACCGATGGGGCAAAAACCGCTAAAAAGTTGGACAGTGCTTTAAAAAATTGTCCTAAAGTCATGTTATCAGCCACGCCATTACAAAATAATTTACAAGAGCTTTATGGACTAATATCCATTATTGACCCGCATTTTTTTGGTGATTTGGAGTCATTCAAAGCTCGCTACTGTCGGCCAAAATTAGAGGAAGTCGAATTTTCCCTGTTGCGGTCACGTTTAAAGAAAATATGTAGCCGCACTCTACGCAAACAGGTTCAAGAAGAAGGCGGAATTAAATTTACCCGTCGTTATTCAATGACTGAAGATTTTCGACCAGGGCCAGAAGAGGACAAACTTTATAAAGAAATATCCGGTTATCTGCAGCAAGATGATTTGTTGGCCATTAAACCGGGGGCTCGCCATTTAGTGACTTTGGTTATTCGTAAAATTTTGGCTTCTTCACCTTATGCCATCCAAGGCACTTTAACAACCATGATTGACCGGCTGGAAAAAAAGTTGCCCTTACTGGATGCTTTTCAAGAAGATTATGACGTAATGGATGACCTGATTGATGAAGAGGAAAATGAGTTTGATGAAGATGCTATAGATCCAAAAGCATTAAAAGCAGAAATCGATAGCCTAAAAAGTTATAAACAACTGGCGGCCAATATTACTCAAAATGCCAAAGCCGAAGCCTTGTTGAGAGTGTTAGGTAAAGCGTTTGAAATGACAGAACGATTGGGTGGTGCGCGGAAGGCCGTTATTTTTACCGAATCGGTACGTACTCAAAAGTGGCTTTTCGATTTTTTAGGGCAACGTGGTTATAGCAATCAACTGGTATTGCTGAATGGCAGTAATACCGATCCTGATTCAAAAAAAATCTATAGTAATTGGTTGCAAAAACATCAAGGTTCTTCAAGGGTATCCGGTTCCAAAAGTGCTGATATGAAAGCCGCTTTGGTTGATAAATTCCGTGAAGACGGCACTATGATGATTTGTACCGAAGCAGGGGCTGAAGGTATCAACTTACAGTTTTGCTCATTAATCGTTAATTATGATTTGCCCTGGAACCCGCAACGTGTAGAACAACGGATTGGCCGTGTACACCGTTATGGCCAGAAGCATGATGTGGTTGTGGTCAATTTTATTAATAAGGGTAATCGGGCAGATGAACGGGTTTTTGAATTACTGAGCGAAAAATTTAAGTTATTTGAAGGTGTATTCGGTGCCTCAGATGAAATTTTGGGTTCCATAGAATCCGGTGTTGATATTGAGCGGCGCATTAATGATATTTACCAGAAATGCCGTAATGACGAGCAGATTGAGGAAGAATTTAACCGTTTGCAAGCCGAATTAAAAAATGAATTGGACGTTCGATCACAAGATATTCGCCGATCTTTGTTGGAAAATTTTGATGTTGATGTCGTTAAAAAACTTAATTTTCGTCGTGATAAAACAGATCAATATTTAACTGACTATCAAAACCGGTTGCTTTTATTGGCACGTATGTCATTACCCGATGTTCAGTTTAACCAGCACCGTTTTTTTACACGGTATGAGTCGGCAAACGGGCATTGGTATGATGTAAATTGGCAACGGGCTGATGAGGATGATGCTAAATTTTTTCGCCCTAATGAAGGGTTAGGTGAAAAATTAATTACGCAAGCGAAACAAGATCTACAAGTTCAAGACCTACGAGGTTTTGAAAACCTCGTAGGTCTAAACACCACCGTTGAGCTGGTTTTTGAATACAACACACAAGAAACCGGACAATATTCCGACTTGAAAAATTTAATAGGCCATTCTGGTGAATTAATCGTAGAAAAATTAATACTGGAAACCGCCAAACAAAAGCTTGAATATTTAATACCAGCCGCTTGCATTATCACAGGCGAAATAGTCTATCCAGAAACTATGGAGCGATTATTGGAATTGCCGGTTCAGGAAAAATTTAATATTGAATTAATACAAACTGAAATATTAAATGAGCAATTAACCAAGCTTACCCTTGATAAATTAGCCTCTGCTGAAAAGGATAACGAGAAATACTATGATGAAGAAACTGAAAAATTAGAGCGGTGGGCAGAAGATAAACGTATTGCTTTAGATATTCGAATAAAACAGTTAGATCAAGAAATTAAAGAAGCTCGTAAGGCATCTAGGCAATTGCCTACGTTGCAAGAAAAAATACAGGCAAAAAAGATAGTCACTCAGAGAGAACGCGAACGCGATCAATTGATGCTCGCTTACCACGAAGAAAAGAAAAAAATTGAAGCCGAAGAAGATCGGTTATTAACAGACATAGAAGCAGCATTGCAAATAAAGCGCCACCGTGAACGTTTGTTTGCTATCCGTTGGTCTGTAAGGGGTAAAGTAACATGAGAACTACAACTGACTTGGTTCGCGATCTGGTCTATCAAATTCGCCTGGGTGAAGATTCCGGCTATGAATTTAAAGCTGTCTCGGTTAAGGGACAGCGAGTAGAAAATCCTCAACGTGACAGTGTGGCCGATGAAGTTGCTGCATTTGCTAATAGCGGTGGCGGTATTTTAGTTTTGGGTGTTAATGACAAAACCCGCGCCCTTGAAGGCATTGCCCAAGAACATCTGGATACTGTAGATCAATGGCTGAGTAATTTGGCTCAGGCCATAAAGCCGCCGGTATTGATTGAAACCCGTTTGGTTGAAATTCCCGACCTTCAAGGCAATCTGAAGCCTGTCGTCTGGGTAAAAATCCCTAAAAGTTTGTTCGTTCATCAAAGTCCAGGCGGTTATTTTTATCGCTCAGGCTCTACTAGGCGTGTCATGGCACCTGATTTTTTAGCCAGAATGTTCCAACAGCGCAGCATGGTGCGTTTCATTCGTTTTGATGAACAACTGGTGCCTAATACCACTTTAAATGACATTGATACTGCCCTAAAAACACGTTTTTTACGGGATGATTTGCCTGAGCGAATGCAATTGAAAAAGCTGTATTTAACAGCTGAAAATGACGAACAAGAACCTTGTTTAACCGTTACAGGTGTATTGTTATTGACGGCTCGACCGGCTGACTTTTTGTCGTCAGCGACTGTGCAATGTGTGGCTTACAGCGGCACTGAACGCAATGCGGAATACCAACTGGATGCCCTGGATTGCGACGGTTCAGTTGATAGCCAGATTCAGCAAGCTTTCAACTTTGTTAAACGTAACATGAAAACCGAAGCGGTTAAGCGCCCTGGTCGTATTGATATTCCGCAATATGATTTGGGTGCAGTGTACGAAGCTATCGTCAATGCAGTGGCGCATCGCGATTATTCGATGTATGGCAGCCGTATCCGCTTGCATTTGTTCAGTAACCGTCTGGAGTTGAGTACACCGGGTGGATTACCTAACACACTGACAATTGATAGTATGGATGCCAACAGTATCACCCGTAATGAAACCTTGGTTAATCTTCTAAGCCGTTATTTTCCGGCTGATCCCGTCAGCAAACGCCAAAATATGATTGAACGGCGGGGCGAGGGCGTACCCACCATTTTAAACGCCAGCGAGCGCTTATCAACCCGCCATCCACTTTATGAACAAACCGACAACACCGAATTGAAATTAACCATTTACGCTGCTAGCCGTGAACGGAATGGTTTAGTGATGCAGTTTGATGAATAAAATAGAAATGTTTTAGGAGAACATAATCATGCAAACGCTTTATAAGTTAGAACCTGATGAGTTAAATGAAAACTTTTTACAGGCGCTCAAACTACTATTTGCGGGTAAAACTGTTGAAATATCCGTGCGTGAAGTTAGTCCGTTCGACGAACAGAATGATATTTGGCAGGCCATCCAGCGTTTCCGCCAACAGATGAATCCGGCAGATTTTCCTGACGATGAAGATATTTTTGCGGGTGTGCGTGATTATTCAGTGGACAAGACCTACGAGGTTTTAAAAATCTCGTAGGTCTTGGGAAATCCAGAAAAACTTATGCAGATAATGACCCCGCTTACGCCAGGTTGCTATTACCACATCTACAATCGTGGCAATAACCGTGAGCCTATTTTTTTTAGCGATGACAATTACCGTTATTTCCTGAAAGGTTATGCCGAATATATAAATCCTATTGCAGATACGTTCGCGTACTGTCTATTGCCGAACCATTTCCATATTTTGGTTCAAATTCATGAAAAAAATGCAGATGACATTAAATCGGTATCGCAACAATTTGCTAATTTTTTCAATAGCTACAC
>SBAV01000122.1 GCA_005239965.1 Methylobacter tundripaludum | reverse complement strand
CTTATAACCTATTGATTTTAATTGCACTAAACTTTTTAGTTTCAAACTTACTAATTAGGTACTTAATTAAATCAATGTGTTACAGAAAAAAGTCGAACATCGCAATAATAAAGTAATCATCAAGCAAGAAGAGGACATCGTCATTAACAGAAAATCGCAAAATCTGGTGGTTGTAAGCGATAACGATTTTCAATCAACGCCCACCGTTGATGCGCATCGTTATGACATCAACAACGCATTACAAACAACACTGGAATTCAAAAAACTGCTCGCTATTTTCAGCAGCAAAATTAATGGCTTGATCCCACACAATGCCTATGCCTACAGCAATGCGCTGTTTGACCTGGAAATCAACCAGGGCATAGTTAGCAAGTATTCATGCAGCTATGCGTTCAAGGCAGAAAATCAAGATTTGGGCGAATTCAAGTTAATGCGCAACAGTAAATTTACGGATAGCGAGCTTGAGTTACTGGAAAACCTGTTGTGCTCCCTGCTCTACCCGCTCAAAAATGCCACGCTTTACCACAAGGCGTTAAAAATGGCAGAGACTGACCAGCTGACCCAAACCCTTAACCGCGTATCGTTCAATGACACCGTTAAGCGTGAAATCAATTTGGCAAAACTGAACGGTTCCAGTTTATCGATTATTTTCCTGGATATTGATCATTTTAAAGTGATTAACGACCAACACGGCCATGATTGCGGCGACACCACGTTAGTCGCCGTTTCCAGATTAATTAAAGAAAACCTGCGTAAAAGCGACACTATATTCCGTTTTGGCGGCGAAGAATTTGTTATTCTGGTCAACAAGATGGATTTGGCAAGCGCGGAACTTTTAGCCAGAAGAATCCGCGCCGCCATTGAGCACAACATCCTGGTCTACGACATGAAGCCGATCAAGGTCACCGCCAGTTTAGGCGTTAGTACATTGCGCAGCGATGATAATTTTGACACCTTTATCAAACGTGCCGATCATGCCATGTACAAGGCCAAAAGACACGGTAGAAATCAGGTGGTTTTAGCTCAATAACCGCAATTACGACGATTATTTTTTAGGTTTGGCCTGCCTCGTAAGCTCACCTTTAGCGACAATTTCCGCATCTTTTCTTTCGAGCCCTGCAAACTGGAACAGCAAATCCAGCTCTTTATCGGGCACTTCATAAAAAGAATGTGTTTTCAAGCGTTCTGGCAGAACAATCGGCCCGTATCGCACCCGAATTAAACGGCTTACCGTAATAGCTTGCGATTCCCACAAACGTCTGACCAAGCGGTTACGGCCTTCGCTGACAGTGACGTAATACCATTTGTTGGCACCCTCACCGGCATAATAATTAATAGCATCAAACTTCGCCACGCCATCCTCAAGTTCCACGCCTTTTTTCAGCTTTTCGATGGTTGCATCAGAAACTTCGCCCAAAACACGTACAGCGTATTCACGCTCAACTTGTGAAGACGGGTGCATTAACCGGTTGGCCAACTCACCATTATTGGTCACCAGCAACAACCCGGAAGTATTGATATCCAAGCGCCCCACCGCAATCCAGCGCGCCGTCGATAATTTTGGCAACTGCGTGAACACCACAGGCCGGCCTTGTGGATCTCTTCGGGTAACGACTTCGCCGGCAGGTTTGTGATAGAGCAACACACGCGTCGGCTGTACAGAAAACTTTTCCCAGTTCACCACACGGTCATTGAGGAGTAGATGATCGCCTGCCTTCAAACGATCCCCCAGCTTTACAACCATGCCATTGAGTTTTAACCTGCCTTCATTGATCCAGCCTTCAATCTCCCTGCGCGAACCCACCCCTCCCCGCGCCAACACTTTTTGTATGCGTTCACCCACATCGGTGGTTGCGTCATCGCTTTTTTTCGGCTGTACGGCAGTAATGTTATCGTCAGTCCTCGATTTCCGATGCGGGTTCCCGGACTTCGATGGCACGTTGTTTGGTTTCCGGCTCTTCACGTTTTTCCTGTATAGTTTGGGGTTCTACCGACACATCAAGATCGACGATCTGTTGTAAAGTCGGTAGTTCATTTAATGATGTAATATTAAAATAATCAAGAAATTGTTTGGTTGTTCCGTATAAGCCGGGCCTGCCTGGCACTTCTTTGTGCGCCACCACCCGTATCCACTCGCGCTCAAGCAGGGTTTGAATAATGCTGGAACTGACACTGACGCCGCGTATATCTTCGATATCGCCGCGTGTTACCGGCTGCCGGTAGGCAATAATAGCCAATGTTTCCAACAATGCCCTGGAATAGCGCGGCGGTTTTTCTTCAAACAACCGCGAGACCCAATCTGACAATCCGGCCTTAAGCTGAAAACGATAACCACTGGCCACCTGCTTTAATTCAATCGGGCGCGGTTGGTAATCGACGCTGATGGTTTCTATCGCTGTTTGTATTTCTTCAAGCTCCGGCTGTTCGATTTCCGGGAATACCTGTTGAATCTGTTTGGGCGTCATCGGCTTTTGGGCGGCAAACAAGATGGCTTCGACTATCTGTTTTATTTCCATGTCAGCTTCCCAACCCGCACTGACCATTAATAATAGTTACGTAAGTACAAATGAACATAATAGCTTTTATTATCCTTTCCCTGCTTACGCGTTAAGCGCACTAATAAACTCATCAATAGAAACACCAGCCTGCTTGAGCAAACCCGCCAAAGTTCCTGTTTTGATTTCATGATGATTGGGCACAACGCACCCTCGAGAACCTCTACGAAGAATAATATGACTGCCTCGTTGACGGATACAACAAACCCAAGATATTGCAAAACACGGATGGCTTCTGCACCAGAAATAACAGGTAACCTAGTACTCAGTCAATCTTGATTTGTCGGGTATATTTTTGACCAATGTGAGACCTACGAGGTTTTTAAAACCTCGTAGGTCTTTGCAGCACCCGACAT
>SBAV01000324.1 GCA_005239965.1 Methylobacter tundripaludum | reverse complement strand
TAACCTGAGTTCGGGATAAGAAAAGTAGGGCAACCCTTAAAAATATGAAAGAATATAAGCTGTTATAAAAATATTTATCATATTAAAAGGGTTGCCAGACATGAATGTAACACAAATATTTTGCGATGCTGACGATTTTTGCCAAGAATTCATTCCCAATTGGCAGAAAACACTGCTGGAAGATGGCGAAACGAAGACACGAATCAGGGCACGTTCAGTTTGTGAAGGCGAAATCATTACGTTGATGGTGTGTTTTCACCTTTCTGGCTACCGGACGTTCAAATGGTTCTACCTGAGACATGCCCAAAAGTTCTGGATGGCAAAATTTCCTGGTCTGCCGAGTTACAATCGTTTTGTTGAGGTCATGGCTGATGTTTTGATGCCGATTGCTGCATTTATGCAGAGTCGTTGTGGCAAAGGGAAAGGTATTGCGTTTGTCGATTCGACATCTTTGTGCGTTTGCAAAAACATCCGCATCCCACGCCATAAGACTTTCCAAGGTGTGGCAGGGCGCAGCAAGTCGTCAACTGGCTGGTTTTATGGTTTTAAACTTCATCTGATGGTGGATGATTGCGGAGAAATTCTTTCATTTTCAATCACACGCGGCAATGTTGATGATCGAGTACCCGTTCCCAAAATGACCAAAAACTTTATTGGCAAACTGTTTGGAGACAAGGGCTACATTTCAAAAAAGCTCACGGAACTCTTGGCCATCGACGACATTAAGCTGATCACCAAGCTCCAGAAAAATATGAAGTCAAAAGTCATTGCTTTGTTCGACAAAATTTTGTTGAGAAAACGCAGCATCATTGAAACCATTAATGATCAGCTTAAAAATATTTCCCAAATTGAACATTCGCGCCATCGGTCTTTGACTAACTGCATGATCAATGTTGTGGCTGGGCTACTTGCTTATTCCTATCAGCAAAAATTGCCTTCTCTGAACATTAGGGTAGATGCCTTGCTTACATTACTTTGAGCGATCCTTATCCCGAACTCAGGTTAATTTTAGGTTGGGCGTAGAGACACAAAGTATTGCACCTCTACTGATATTCCGAAATTGTATTTCTTGCTTAGGAACGTGCATGAATTAAATTGAACAACTGTAGGTGCGAATTCATTCGCATTGTGCGGATAAATCCGCACCTACACCAAAAACTTGCTCAAATTATTTTGTGCGTGTTCCTTACTCTTCCAAGCCAATAAAATCCCAAACTTTCTCGGCGGCTGTTCCCTGGTTTGGCTCTTCCGGTGGCTTATCGTCGAAGTTTGCTTGATAGATACGTTCAGCATCTTTGGCCTGTTCAGTCATATCCAGTTTGGTATAAGCCTCTTGCATGATTTTTAGGGCGTGAGGGACAGCCAGTGTACGCTGGTATTTTTCAATCACGCCGGCCGCTCTATTGGCGGCTGCAACATAAGCCTTGCGCTTCATGTAATAGCGGGCAACATGGACTTCGTGCATGGCCATCTTATTTTTTAGTCCAATCATGCGTCGTTTGGAATCTGGCACGTATTTGCTGGTGGGGAATCGGCGCACCAGTTCCGAAAAAATATTATAGGATTCACGGGCGTTGGTAGGGTCGCGTTGCGAGCCATCGGTGGGTAAATAACGGTCAATAAAGCCAATATCGCGCCTGTAATTGACCAAGCCTTTCAAGTAATAGGCATAATCAACGTGCGGACTTCTCGGATTGGTTTTTATGAAATGGTCGGCGGTGCTGATAGCAGAATCGTGGTCGCCATTTTTGTAATACGCATAGGCGATGTTCAGTTGGGTTTGTGCAGAGTCAGGGCCAAACGGATAACGGGCTTCAAGCGCTTCATAAATTTTGATGGCTTTGTCGTAGTTTCCGGCATCCAAGGCTTTCCTGGCCTGACTGCCAAATTTAGCGGCATCCCAATCGATACAATCGTCTTCCTGTGAATCGGCATCTTTCCATTGGGCACACTCGTTTTTTGCCGATTCAGAATCGCCAGGCAAAACATTTTTAAGCGTCTCGCAGCCCCCCAAAATCAGGCTTACAGAAAAAATAAATAAAATTTTAATCAAAATTAATCGCATAGTACTAACGACACGTTGTAACATTAGAAGTTTTTCGCCGGGTATAATGGCAGCGATGATGGGCTGTATGTGCCTGCGAGTATAACTTAACAATGGGTTTATCAGAAGAACTTGTTATGACAAGACTAACCGAAGAAGTGCCTTATGAAATGGCGGGAATGCGTTTAGATCAGGCGCTTGCGGAACTGTTTGCAGATTATTCGCGCAGTAAATTGCAAACCTGGATTAAATCAGGGCGGGTACAGGTCAATGACCTGGTCAGCATCAGCCCGAAAGAAAAACTCGATGGCGGCGAACTGGTCACCTTGGATGCGGAGGCAGAAGTGGTGATTACCGCTGAAGCCGAAGATATTCCACTGGACATCATTTTTGAAGATGACAGTTTACTGATTGTCAACAAACCAGCAGGTTTGGTGGTGCATCCTGCGGTAGGCAATTGGCATGGCACATTGCTCAATGCCTTGTTAGGCCATGAGCCTGATCTTGAATTATTGCCCAGGGCCGGTATCGTGCATCGCATCGATAAGGAAACCAGTGGTCTGTTGATGATCGCCAAGACCTTGCAAGCTCACAACAGCTTGACGCAGCAATTGCAGGACAGGAAAATCACCCGCGAGTATATCGCCATTTCCCGTGGCCGGATGACGGCAGGCGGCACGGTGGATGAGCCGATAGGCAGGCATCCCAGTGACCGTAAACGCTACATCGTTAAAGAATCAGGCAAAGAAGCCATCACCCACTACCGGGTCAGCCAGCGTTTTGCCAGGCATACCCTCATACAAGTCAAGCTGGAAACAGGCCGTACCCATCAAATCAGGGTACACATGGCGCATATTCGATTTCCCCTGCTGGGCGACCAGGTTTACGGCGGGCGCTTTCAAATGCCGCCGGATTGTACGGATCGCTTGGCAACCGCATTACGCAGCTTTAAACGTCAGGCGTTACATGCGGCAAAGCTGGGGTTGCAACACCCTGTTACCAATGAATACCATGAATGGCAGCAACCGCTACCTGACGATATGGCCGATTTATTAGATGCGTTGATTGAAAATGAAAAACAGTAAGTTTTGGCTAGAGCCAGACTGGCCTGCGCCCAAGAATGTACGTGCAGCAACAACTTTACGCACTGGTGGGGCAAGTGCTGGCTGTTATGCCAGTTTGAATCCTGCTACCCATGTCGGGGATGATCTTAATCGGGTTGCGCGAAATCGAGCCATTATTAGACACGACTTGGCGTTACCTGGAGAGCCTGTTTGGTTGCAGCAGATTCACAGTAATATTGTGATTGATGCAGCAAGCACCGAACCATTGCCACAAGCCGATGCCAGTTACAGCCGAGTTGCGAATGTGGTCTGTACGGTGATGACGGCGGATTGTTTGCCTTTGCTGGTGTGTTCTGGTGATGGCGAGTGTGTGGCAGCCATTCATGCCGGTTGGCGAGGTTTGCTGGATGGCATCATCACTAACGCGATAACAACAATGCACGGCAGCAATCTGTTGGTATGGCTTGGCCCCGCCATTGGCCCGGGTTGTTTTGAGGTGGGTGATGAGGTGCGCGAGGCTTTTGTCGAAAAATCAGCGGCCTTTGCAGAGGCTTTCCGGCAACAGGGTGACCGCTGGCTGGCGGATATTTACCAGTTGGCGCGACTTGAATTAGGCTCATTAGATATCGATAAGATTTATGGTGGCGATTTTTGTACCGTTACCGATCATGAACGTTTTTACTCTTATCGGCGTGATAAGGAAACCGGACGCATGGCCACCCTGATTTGGAGAGAATAACGTCGTGCATCTCTTGGTTTTAATTATCATCTTTACCGCGATGGGTGGTGTGCTAAGCGTGATGGCAGCCGCCGTTTTTTTGTTGCTTCCTGATCAGCAAAGAAATGCAATATTACCGCACGGTATCAGCTTTGCGATTGGTGCCTTGCTTGCCGTTGCCTTTTGGGGATTGATTCCCGAAGTGTTTGCGGATGCAAGTCCTGAGCGATTTCAGTCCTTGTCCGGAACGATATTGGCGGGGATTTTGGGATTTTTTGTTCTGGAAAAACTGTTGATTTGGCGGCATTGCCATTACGGTGAACATTGCGAGGCGCACGGTGAGGAAACCGACCACAGCCACCATAACGGCCATAACCATGGGCATTATGGTGCCAAATCAGCGGGATCCCTGATTATTTTGGGCGATAGTATCCATAATTTTGTTGACGGTGTGTTGATCGCAGCCGCTTTTTTAACCGATGTTCAGTTAGGTATTATGACCAGCCTTGCGGTCGCCGCACACGAAATTCCACAGGAAGTGGGCGATTTTGCAATCTTATTGCACAGCGGCTATTCCAATGCGAAAGCGCTTTTTTACAATATATTAGCCAGTTTAGCGACGGTTGCGGGCGGCGTACTGGCATATTTCTGCCTGGGTGATTTACACGACAGTTTGCCTTATCTGTTAGCTTTGGCGGCCTCCAGTTTTATTTATATTGCGGTTGCCGATTTAATCCCGTCGCTGCATAAAAAAACCGATATGAAGACATCATTGCAACAGATTGTTTTGATTGCGGCAGGTGTGTTGTTGATTTGTACAATACATGGGATTGTACACGGTAAGTAGGCGAGGGTGTCTGTGTTTGTTGTTGCTGATGTAACCTGGGTTCGGGATAAGAAATATAAAGAAACCTCTTAAAATATGAAAGAATACGCGATGTTCGGCTTTTAATTTATTGATTTTAAACGCACCAAAGTTTAGGTTTCAAATTTTTCTAAATTTGGCATCCAGTCAAATCAATGTGATATGGAAAAAGCCGAACATCACCCTACATAACATTAAGATCAGCAACTTTAACTAAAAATGTAACAACCTTTCTTTAAGGTCCTGTATTAGCAAACAGCGCACTATTTGAGCCCTCAACCACACACGTCACTTTACCCGCAGCACTGTTAGTGCAGATGGGCGAACCTACCAGAAATCCACCCAAATTGGTGTAACTTACGCTCCAGGAACCACTATTGAAACGCTTGACATATAAAGCGCTATCTGTGCCTCTAACGGCACAAACAGCCCCATTACCGCTTGTGGTTGCACAACTGGGCTCAAAGGTCATTGTACCGCCCAAATTTTGAAAGCCACTCCAGCTACTGCCGTTAAAACGCTGAACATACAGAGCACTATCATTACCTTTAACGCCACAAATAACTCTGCCCGCAGTGTTTGCCGTACAACTTGGATCAGAATGAATGACCCCGCCCAAATTTTGGTAGCCGCTCCAAGTACTGCCGTTGAACCAATTGACGTACAACTTACTGTCCATGCCTTTAACGCCACAAATAATCGAACTGCCACCCGTATAGGCACAGCTCGGATTTGAATCAACCACGCCGCCTAAAGCTTGATAGCCACCCCAAGAACTGCCATTGTAACTATTGGCAAATAGGCCGCTATTTCCTCCTCTAACGGTACAAATAACCTTACCTGTACCACTTCTCGTACAGCTTGGGTCAGAGGTAGCTGTTCCACCTAAGCTTTGAAAAGCGCTCCAAGAACTGCCATTAAACCAAATTACCCATAAGGCGCTATCAGTGCCTTTAACGGCACAAAGCACTTTGCCAGCGCCATCATTGGTACAACTTGGATTAGATTTAACAATACCCCCCACGCTTTGATAACCACTCCAGGTGCTGCCGTTAAAATGATTAACAAACAAGGCACTATTTGTCCCTCTAACCGCACAAATAACCTGTCCAACACCACTTCGGGCACAACTGGGCTCCGATGTCACTACACCTCCCAAGTTCTGGTACCCAGTCCACGCCGCCAAGGCTTGGGCATGATAAAATCCGGATAACGTTACGCCTGCTAGCACCAGGGTCGTTCTTAACTTTTTTGAAAAATGCTGCGTATTCATGATCAATACCTCTTAACAATACTGACGGTTCGCTCATTTTTGTAAATGTCCGAAAGGTTCAATCAGTTGCATTGTCGAAATACTGTGAATTTTAAGTCTAATTTAATAGATTAATTATTTTAAACAATGTCTTATAAAAAATAAGCGAGCCGATGGCAATAATTAAAAAATCCTTTTCTGATAGATCCTTTTATTAACTTATAAGTAAATGAAATAAAGAATAGGGAATTATTCACTATTTTTATGCGTATTAATTACCTTTACAATGCAATTAAGGATCGATATGATTAAAAGCTATGTCAGTCAATTAGAAAGGCGTTCTTTGTTTAAGCAACTCTTCCGCCCCATTCCGCGTGACCATTGATTTTCTTATCATCGGTCAAGGCCTGGCCGGTAGTTTGCTGGCCTTCGAACTTATACAGCGGGGCTGCAAAATTATCATTGTTGATAATGGCAAAGAGAATGCTTCACAAGTCGCCGCCGGATTGATTAATCCCATTACCGGTATGCGTCTGGTGAAAACTGCCGGTATCGATACCTTGTTACCCGCCGCTAAGCAGTGCTACGCCCAATTGGCGGCCTTGTTTCAGCGGCCTTTTTACATTGAGAAGTCCATGCTGCGGATTTTTCGAAATGCCGATGAGTTACATTACGGCCTAAAACGCAGCAACACAGCAGAATATCAGCCCTATTTCGGCGAGCGCATACCTGGCAGCCCTGTCATCAACCACATCAACCCCCCTTTTGGTTGCCTTGAACAAAAACAAACCGGCTATCTGTTAACCCGGCCGCTACTGAGTTGCCTGAAAGATTTCTTTATCACCAAAAACAGTTATCAATGCGCCGGTTTTGATTATCAGGATGTTCAGTTCACACCGTGCTTGCGCTGGCAAAATATCCTGCCCAAAATGATTATTTTCTGCGAAGGCCACCAAGCCGCGCAAAACCCCTGGTTCTCCTGGCTACCGTTTCAACTGGCCAAAGGGGAGATATTAACGTTGCAACACCAGGCGTTCTTACCAGATAACATACTCAACTACGGCTATTGGCTGATCCCTTTAAACGACCAGAATATCCGTGTTGGCGCAACCTTCGACAGAAATAACCTCAATCTACACCCCACACCATCCGGCAAAGACAGCTTATTAAAGGAACTCAACGTTGTTTATGACAAGTTATCAGCGGCGACACTGATAAAACACGAAGCGCACATACGCCCATGTACCCTGGACAAACAACCCTACATCGGCCAGCATCCGCGCTACAAACAACTGGCGATTTTTAACGGTTTTGGTGCCAAAGGTAGCCTACAAATACCTTGGTATAGCCAACTTTTCGCAGATAGCCTGTTGAAAAACTCCCCGCCACCCTGTTCTATTGCACGGCATTATGAAAGGCATTTCCCTGGTTAACGTTGCCCATGATCTGATTAGGCACAGATTAAGCGATGGCCATATCGCCATTGACGCAACCTTGGGCAATGGTCACGATACGGTATTTTTGGCTCAGTGCGTTGCCCCGAACGGTCATGTGTACGGATTTGACATTCAGCAGGCGGCAATCGATGCGACCTTGGAAAAATGCCAAAAACAACGGCTTTTGCCTTACCTGACTTTATTCCATGCCAGCCATGCCGATATGGCTAAAAAAATCCCCACGTATCTGCACGGAAAAATCAACGCCATTATGTTTAATCTGGGTTATTTGCCGGGTGGCGACAAGCAGCTTATTACCCAAGCAAGTTCGACCCTGGCTGCGTTGGCTGTAGCCAGTCACTTACTGTCCGTTAATGGCATTATGACTATTCTGGCGTACCCCGGTCATCTTGGCGGCGATCTGGAAACCGAAGCGGTTAAGCAATGGATAGGGCAACTCGAACCTAACCAGTTTGCTGCGCATGTTATTGACAGCACCAACGCGCATACATCTGCTCCGAGGCTTTTTGTGGTTGCCAGGCATTCAGTGATTAACCACCGAAGTTGAACGGATAGATTACATTTTGTAAGGGTGGTGATACGATAGATCACATTGGCATTAAAAAGAGCGCTGTACGCAATCAAGCACCACACAACCCGAGCTAGACAGGATTTATTTATGAAAGAATATGAAGCTGTACGTAAGCAATTATTTGAAATGCTGGAAGAACTTGATGAGCGCCTGGGCAAAATTACCGCCGATATTCAGCATATTGACGAGCCGCTAGCTCAAGATTTTGAAGAACAAGCCACCCAAACCGAAAACGATGAAGTGCTGGATTTTTTAGGCAACTCGGCACGAATAGAGCGGGAAATGGTCAAACAAGCCATCGCCCGCATCGATAAGGGTGAGTACGGTATTTGTGAACTGTGCGGTGACACCATCGACCCTGAGCGTTTAAAGGCTCTCCCTCATGCCAGTATGTGTATTAAATGCGCGAGCCAGCCGGGTTGTTAAACGCAGGCTCTAATCTTCGTTTAACAAGCCCGGTAGCTGGCGTTTTACGTGTGGTATTCTTGTTAAACTTGTGTTGTCTGGGGGCTGAATAATTACAATGGAATCAGTCTTTTTTATAAAAAAGAACCAGGGCGACCAGTCCCAGGACAATGGCGGGAACGACAAAAAAATTGCCTTGCGGTTGTTCCCAGTTCTCAGTTCCGGTGCGTAGGGCAGAATCACCCGATGCCGTGCTTTTAACCGAAACGGTATGGGGTGATGTTAAACTTGATAGGGGCGCATAAAAATTATCGCCAGCAAAAAGGGCAGGGCTGAACAGGCAGCTTAGCAGAACGGCGATATTCAAACCTGAGATTATTCTTTTCATTCTTATTCTCCAAATTGATTACACAAAACGTTGGTTTTGCCAATATTAAGCGTCTTTCCAATTGCTTGCAAAGGATGATTGATGTTTTCTGATCTGTTTCTTACGACATCTTGCTAAATTGCTGGTTATGTCATGTTGATTAACTCATGAAGTTGGCAAGTTTACGTTAAAATAAGCAACAATTTATTCAGGTTGGTCCTATCCAAGGATAGCGATAGCACAGCACTTTTTATGGCAGAAACACATTCTTTTCTTGATATTTCCATTAATGCCCAGCAATTAAGCCTTATTGAGCAGGGGCGTGTAATAAAAAGCTATCCCGTATCGACAGCAAAAAAAGGCGTAGGTGAACAAAAAGGCAGCGAATGTACACCGCGTGGTTGGCATAAGGTTCGTGCAAAAATTGGTTCAGGTCAGCCAGTGCAGGCAGTTTTTAAAGGCAGGCGGCCTACGGGTGAAGTGTACAGTGCAGAATTAGGCGAACGTTACCCGCAGCGAGATTGGATATTGACCCGAATCTTGTGGTTGGGCGGCTTGGAACCGGGTAAAAATCGATATGGTGATGTTGATACCTGTTGGCGATACATCTACATTCACGGTTGCCCGGATCACTTAATGACCGGTGTCCCCGATTCGCACGGTTGTGTGCGCATGAAAAATACCGATGTGCTGGACCTGTTTAATCGCGTTGAGGTCGGGATTAAGGTTTATATCCATGAATGAAACGCGCATAGTTTTGGGTGTGGAATATGATGGCAGCCGATTTTCCGGCTGGCAGTGGCAGCCAAATCAGCGCAGTGTGCAATCGGTATTGGAACAGGCGTTATCGAAAGTGGCCAACCATCCGGTTACCGTGATGTGTGCAGGCCGTACCGATGCAGGCGTTCACGCGCTTGAGCAAGTTGTACATTTTGACACTTCAGTCCAACGCGACCTACAATCCTGGTTGCTTGGAGGCAATAGCAACCTGCCTGATGAAGTGCGCATTATTTGGGTAAAGCCCGCCGTGGCGGATTTTCATGCCCGTTACAGTGCGATAGCGCGTTTCTATCGTTACATCATTTGCAATCGATCAGTAAAATCAGCCCTGTTAGCCCGGCAGATGACCTGGTGTTATTATCCGCTAGCCGCTGAAAAGATGCACGAAGCGGCGCAGTGTCTGGTGGGCAGCCGTGATTTTTCATCGTTTCGGGCACAGGGTTGCCAATCCAAAAGTCCTTGCCGTGACCTGTATTTTGTCGACGTATACAGGAAAGAAGATCGGGTGATTATGGATATTTCCGCGAATGCGTTTTTGCACCACATGGTCAGGAATATTGCCGGGGCTTTGATGGAGGTCGGTACGGGTAAGCGACCGGTGGAGTGGGTGGCGTCTTTGCTGGCGCTTAAAAACCGCACCTTGGCTGGAGTGACTGCGCCGCCGGATGGTTTATATTTAGGCGCGGTGTTTTATCCGGAACAATATGGCATTGCCAGGCATCCAATTTTTGCTAGATTACCAGCTGATGCGCGTCGATTTGACTGATTGATAGTGGAGATAAGAACGTGTATGGTTGCAATTCCCCAAGCAACAGTAAATTGCTTGTTTTGATAACTATAAAAT
>SBAV01000264.1 GCA_005239965.1 Methylobacter tundripaludum | reverse complement strand
CGTCGCTTTAATAATAAATGGCAAACTTCAGTGATAACGGGATAAGTGGTAATCAGTGGCTCGTTTATTTTTGCTAAGCTAGCCATAGCAATATGATGATAGTTATCATCGGGATTAACTAACGCAACCCAAAAACCACTATCGGCGATAATCATATTTTATCGCTCCAATCTAAATAGTCCTTGTAGTTTTCTGACAAATCAGCAACATCTGGCATACTGCCTAAATAGCCATTTTTTTGCAAAATCGCTAAAACCCTCTCGCCTTCGGTTTGTTGATTCGTTTGGTTTTTTTGAATGTCTAAAAAACGTTTAGCCTGTCGGTTCACTAGTTTAATTCGCAAAGACTCAACAAAATCAATAATTTTTTGTTGCTCTTGCTCAGGCAAGGTTAAAATTTCTGCTTCAATTTCATGGACTGATAAGCTCATTGCCTATTCTCCGTTGCTTAATATCTGTTGAATGGCATCAATTACTTTTTGATGCGTTTCAGGCTTTAACGTCGCAACATTCTTGCTAATAATGTGCGCGTTGGCAGTAAATAATTTACTGGGGCGCACATAACTCACAAAATCTAAACTGCCGTGAGTGTAATCGCTGTCATTGATGCGAATAGCGTTGCTGTCGTTATAAGATTTACTGGTAATCTGACACAAAATCCAATCTTCGCGTTGTGCATAAGCAAGTACTAAAGCCGGTCTTAACTTTGAGCTACTTAAATCAGAAAAAGGAAATGAAACAAAAACAATATCAGCTACTGAAATTTTGCCCACGCTTCGTCCTCCTCTGGGCGATTCCAATCGGTCGCTAACGCAGATTCGCTCAATAAAGCCGTTTCACTTATATGACTAACTGGTTTGGCAAATTTGGCTTGCAAAAACTTAATAAAATCCAGGGCTTCTTGTTGTTTGGCTTCGGGTAATGTTTCAGCTCGCGCTGCGATTTCTTGAGTTAATGAATTCATTGTTCTAACTCCTGTTTTAGTTGATTTAGCAAAGTATCACTTTTGGCAAATGACTCATGCAATAGCGTCAATAATTCCACACTGGAAAACGCCTGCTCAGCTTCTGGTGTATGTGGGTTTTTAATGTCCAAATTGTAATTATTGGCTTCCAGCGTCGCTAACGGTACTTTCCATGCCTGTTCGTTCTCAACCCGATTATTCCACCACGCCTTTAAGCTTTCAAATTCTGTTTTTTGGATTGGCTTGGTTTTGGAATAGGCTTTAACACCTGCGGGTAATTGATGTTGCCAATACCATATTTCTTGAGTCGGTGTGCCCTTGGTAAAAAATAACAAATTGGTGGCGACGCTGGCATACGGTTGAAAGACGGAATTAGGCAAGCGCACAATGGTGTGTAAATTACACTTTTCCAGCCAATGCTGACGGATACGCGACTTTACGCCATCGCCGGTTAACGAACCATCCGGCAACACAATGGCCGCGCGGCCATCCTGCTTAAGCAGACGAATGATTAACAATAAAAACAAATCTGCACTTTCGGTGGTGCGATAGGTTTGCGGGTAATTAGTTTCCACGCGGTGCGAAACGGACGCACCAAACGGCGGATTGGCTAAAATAACATTGACGCGATCAGGCTCTTTTATTGCCGTGTATTCGCGGTTTAAGCTGTCGGTGTATTCAATGGCGGGGACTTCAATATCATGCAAAATTAAATTGGTGACCGCCAGCATAAACGGCAACGGCTTTAATTCAGAACCCCGAATATTTTTTTGTAAAATTCCTACATCCTCAGCATTTTTAAAATCATGCTTGCGGATATGTTCAATCGCACAGGTTAAAAAACCGCCGGTACCACAGGCCGGGTCTAACACGGTTTCGGTTAAACGCGGGTTTAAAATCTCAGTCATGATTTCGGTGATGGCACGCGGCGTATAAAACTCGCCGTAATTACCCGCACTTTGTAGATCACGCAAAATACTTTCGTAAATATCACCAAAAACGTGGCGGTCTTCGGAGTTGTTGAAATCAATTTCGTTGAGTTTGTTCAGCACTTGACGGATGGTCGTGCCGTTTTTCATGTAGTTATTAGTGCCCTCAAAGATTTCTTTAACGATAATCGTGCGTTTATTACCGGCACTAATATCCAGCTCTTTCAAGGTTGGAAATAACTCTTTATCAATAAAATCGCGTAGCGGATCACCGGTTAAGCCTTCGGCATCTGCCGCCCAGTTGCGCCACTTCAATACGTCAGGAATGGGTGATTGAAAATTATCATCCATCGCTTCCAGTTCCTGATCTTTATCATCCAGGATTTTTAAGGAAATCATCCAACCCAATTGCTCAATGCGTTGTGCATCACCCGATACACCCGCATCTTTACGCATAATGTTTTGCAGGGTTTTGATGATGTTGCCAATATTTTTCATTTATGCCGCCATTGTGTAAATTTCTGTTTCCAGGTTTTTTAATGCGGCTAGATAGTGTTCTTTGCCACCGAATAATTTAAAAATCTCAACAGGCCGGCCTAGTGTGCTAATGGGATCCAGGCGCAGCACATCTAAGTTTTCTATATTCTCAATACCGCCGTCGGCGTATTTATCCAGTAGGGCTTGTAATACTTTCTGGGCTTGTTCACTGTACTTTGCAAAATAATCACGCTTGCGGACATTATTAGCGCGTTCACGCCGTGTTAATGCAGGTTTGTCCCAGGCGACATGGCAAATCAAGTCAAAAATATCCAGCTCTTTTTTCACCTCTTCGCGCAGGTTTTCCAGCATAACACCGTGTTGTTCCAGCTCCTCAATCAAGGCTTTTTTCTTGTCTGCGCTGTTCCAGCGCGTTAGAAAATCATCAAGACTGTGAAATTCTTTAAGCAGGGTTTTCTTGGTGTAATCCTTCAGGCTTTCAGTTATGAGCTTACCGTCAGCATCCAAATGCTGTACCCGTTCGCTCAATAGCGTAACCGATACCCCCGCAACATAAATTTTATCGCGGGGTTCATCAATGCCACCGCCGCTGATAATAACTGGTGGATAATTATCAATGGGTAGTTTTGTTGATTCATCACTGGCGGTTTCATCGTTTATGGATTCAATATCGTCATCATCAGTTGTACCAAAAATAGTCTCGTCTGTTAATTCAGTGGTTTCGTCAACAGCCGTAACTACCTTAATCATCACAGGTTCGCCATCAAATTTTTCATCGGCAAATAAATCAGTGACGTTACGGAAATCCATAATGGTGAAAAACAACTTGCCATAGTCTTCATCAACCCGTGTACCCCGCCCGATAATTTGCTTGAATTCGGTCATTGAGCCGATATTGGCATCCAGCACAATCAATTTGCAGGTCTTGGCATCAATGCCGGTGGTCATCAATTTTGAAGTGGTGGCAATAACGGGATAGCGTTCTTCGGAGTTGGTGAAATTATCAAGTTCGCGCTTGCCTTCGGTATCATCCCCCGTAATTTTCATCACGTATTTGTAATTTTCCAGCACTAATTCCTGTGCTTCATTGACTATTGCCTGGCGCATTCGGGTAGCATGTTCAATGTCCACACAAAAAATAATGGTTTTATCGTAGACGTTGGTTTTACGTAAAAATGCCATGACCTGTTTTGCCACTATCTGTGTGCGTTCATCAATAACCAGATGTCGGTCATAGTCTTTGCTGTTGTAAATACGGTCATCAACTAGCTGCCCTTGCTTGTCAGTTTTGCCGTGTTCTGGTCGCCACCCTTCCAGGTCAATGTTCAAGCCAAAACGGATGACTTTGTAAGGCGCAAGAAAACCGTCTTCAATACCTTGTTTTAACGAATAGGTATAAATTGGTTTACCAAAATAGTCGATGTTTGATACGTCATGCGTTTCTTTGGGCGTTGCCGTTAAACCAATATGGGTCGCCGTGCTGAAATACTCCAATATTACTCGCCATGCGCTATCGCTTGCCGCACTGCCCCGATGACATTCATCAATCACAATCAAATCAAAAAAAGTCGGGCTAAATTCGCGGTAAGCATCCGTGTCTTCATCGTAATTGGTTAAGCCTTGATACAGGGCCAGATAAATCTCAAAAGCTTTATCAATTTCCTTATGACGAATAATCGTCATTTTATCTTTAAAATGTTTGAAATCGTTGCGTTTAGCCCGGTCTAGCAAGGCGTTTCTGTCCGCTAAAAACAATATCCGCTTTTTGGTACCACTTTTCCATAAGCGATACATAATCTGAAAAGCCGTATAGGTTTTACCCGTTCCGGTTGCCATGACTAGCAACAACCTATTTTGCCCGTTGGCTATGGCTTCCACTGAACGATTAATGGCAATTTGTTGATAGTAGCGGGGGCTACGTCCAGAGACATCAAAGAAGTAATTGAACTCCGCGAGTTTAGCGGCTTCGGGCGTTTTTATACCCTTGTAGTGCTGGTATTTTGTCCATAACTCTTGCGGTGAGGGGAAGTTATTGAGACTTAATTCACGCTCAATGGTTGTCGAATAGCCTGAGCGGTCATGCTCAATAAAGCCATCACCGTTAGAACTGAATATCACGGGAATGTCTAAAATTGCGCCGTAATTCAAAACCTGCTGCATTCCAGCGCCTACCGCTAACTTATTTTTCTTGGTCTCAATGATAGCGACGGGGATATTGGGCTTGTAGTACAAAATAACATCAGCAAATTTTTTCACTCCCCGCGTAGTTTTTTTACCATTGACATAAATACGGCCATCAGTGAAATAGACCTCTTCGCGGATTTGCTTTTGTAAATCCCATCCCGCCTTGATAAGTGCGGGTAGAATGTAATGGGTATAAATGCTGGTCTCGGAAAGCTCCTTTTTACTACCCATTGCAGAGTTTCGTAGTTAAGTGGTTAGCATGGTTTTTAGCTGTACTATGCATAAGAAACTCGCAATGCGAGCAATTTGTATATGTTTGTAGATAAAAATAGCGAAATATTAACACTTATGTTTTAACATGCAAAAATCATTGCTAAATAGGTAGACGGCTGGGCTTGCCGCCCAGATTTTATGCTTCTTTTACATTAAATATAGATCGGCTAACCCAGAATTACTGCGCAAGGTATCTGCCGCTTTCCATAGGTATTTTTCAATGGCTTCAATGTTTTCTAATTAATCCAAAGAACGTTTGTTCTGATATTTACTCTTAAAATAGGGGTAAATGCCTCGCTGGAATTCCTCTAAAATACTGACGTTAATTGTTTTCATAGCCTTTCCGAATAGAAGAATTGTAGATGCGCAGTAGCATAGAGTTGATGCTGTACAACCCACCCGCACTACTCTGTAAAAGGATTCAGCAGCCGCGCACCGGTATGTTCAAAATCTTTAATATTGCGTGTAACCACAGTAAGATCGTAAGTTAACGCGGTGGCTGCAATTAATTTATCGAGTGCATGTTGAGAGTCTGGAACCCGCAGTTTTCCCCAAACCTGGGCAACGTCACTGTCAATGCCGAGAATATGATCTTGATACTGTTGCAGTATGGCGGTCAACCAGGTTTCCAACAGCTTGCCTTGAAGAGTATCGCCGCGATGAAAAATCAGGTCAACGCCCCGGCGTAATTCGCCAATCGTAATGGATGAAACATAGAGACGGCTATTCTGCGTGATGGCGGCATCGAAAAATTGGCGTACACCAGCGTTGGCTTTATCCCCTTTTCTGATTTCACTGATGACATTGGTATCACACAAATACATCGGGGATCTCAGTGTCATCGTGCCTTTGAAAATCGGCATCGGTACCGACATCAGGAATACTGGCCAAGACTTCAGCAAAGGTTTTACGCGGTGGCTTTAGCAAGACCTCCGCTAAAATGGCACGGTGTTCGGCTTCTGTCGAACGATGATGCTCCACAGCGCGTTGCTTTAGTGCGTTAATAAGGGTTTCGTCGAGATTCCTGACGACTAAACTAGGCATGACACACTCCATGAGACTGAATTGCTATCGATGCTATCATGTTTTAGAACAATTGCAATAAACGGGAAAAGTCTTTTTGGCTATGCACTCAAAAATTCGAATGGCTTAACTTTGGTTAGTGGGTTTACCAAACACCTGCCGTGCCGCGAATCTTCCAAAAGAGTGTAGTAACTGCGGGGGCATTTGAGCAGAAACTTACGGTTTTGAAGCCATTTTGTTCGTCATAACCGTAACTTTCCGCACAATTAACGCCTTATCCTTCCAGACGATTAGCCAGCAAAAAAGAAGATTTTCATTAAGTGTCTGTTCATATACGGATGCCATACTAACCCCGAACAAACAAAACACTACCCCAAATAGAATTGGAGAACACCCATGAAAAAAATATTCTTATTGATCGCCCTGGCTACGGTTTATATCACCCCGTCTTTTGCGGATGATTGGGATGGTAATGGTTACAATGAGGGGCCACCACAAGGCTATTACCCACCACCCAATTATTATCCACAACAGCAGCAACAGCCTTATTACAACGGGAATACCGGCCAAAACCCTGCCCGTGGCCTGGCAGGCAGTGTGATAGGGGATGTTCTGGGTTATGAATTAGGTAATGGCAGTGCCCTGACTTCTGGTCTTGGTGCCGCAGCCGGTGCTTATTTGGGTAATGGCTTTGGTGGGTTTTGAAGCGTTTACTGAGAATCCCCCAGTCAATTTTTGATTTTAGGGTTAAACACAAATATACCGTAGCAGGAAACTCTCAATATTTTGCTACGGACGAGCAGGTGTAACGAGCGAATTCACAGCCCTTTTAAGGGCTTGCGGGCAGGGGTGTTTATCTCATCGCCAGAAGAATTTAACGCTACTGGCTTACCCATCCCCAAGCCGTAACCAAAGCCCCACTGCTCTCTCATCCCGAATTGCCGTCACATTCAAATCCTTCGCCTTGGCATTATGCTCAATAATCAGGCCGCTTTGCCAGGCGCCGAATACCGGACACAGTTGATACACTCCAAAGTCAGGCGGGCGTGATTAAAAGTGCGGGGAAGTTATATTTTTCAGGGGGCTTGACTAATATTGGGGTTATTTTTAGTGCCTTTTTATCAATTCCAGACTCCAAAT
>SBAV01000088.1 GCA_005239965.1 Methylobacter tundripaludum | reverse complement strand
CAGTACCTGACCTTACAATATCAGAATCTAATGCGATAATTCGTTGTCGTACCTTGCTTGAAAATGCTGTAAAAAAACACAATCGCGCTAACATTACTCTAGGAATATTGCAATGAAACCACAACTAACCAAAATCGCTTTAGTTCTTTCTCTGACTGTATCGTTTAGTACTACTTCGTTTGCCAATGTAATCCAAACATCAACCCCAGCCAGTTCAGATTCATATTGGAATGGGAACGGCTGGACATGGCAGGAATTGGGCAGCGTTACACTAGCGCAAGGCACCAATACCATCTCAAGCCTAACTAGCGCAGTTGCCCTAAAAGACCAAGGCTGGGGCGGACAGGATAACAGCAACGGCGTACTTGTCAGCCTATTCGCCAACGGCGTTGACCTCTATAACATCCGTGTTGCAAGTGCCACACACGTATGGACGACGCAAAATTACAATATAACCAATAACCCAAGCATATTGAACGATCTAAATGTAGCGCTCGACTCCGTTAATTGGTCAACATCCCCTACAGTCAAATTAGTGATGAATGCGACACCATTCGCATATGGCGGATGGGAACTCCACACGCAAAACGCTTCTTTCAGCGTCTCGTCAACTGTTCCTGAGTCAGCCTATATCGCCATGTTAATAACTGGTCTACTCAGTTTTGGTGCTTCGCGTAAAAAAAATAATCAACAGAATTATCAATTGGCCTTTGCTGGCAAAGCTGCAAGTTAAAAATTCAGCCTAAAGACTTACTAAGCCAACATACACGGAAGACCCTCGCTTGCAAACATTGCCGCGCGAGGGTTGTTTTACCACAGCTTAATTGACTAACAACATCGCTTAATACCATTCCACTTCTCATCCTGCCACTGCCTAAAAAAAGCTTCCCTGCTCAAAGGCGGATGACAACCACATTCAGGATGGTTCTGATGGTGTCGAGCATAACGGTATAAATACCGTTCATAAGCATCATCGCCAGAGAGCTGCCGCACAACCTGCCAAGCTGCTTTAATTTTACCCTGCATCAGAGTCCTGCTCGTTCATCTGCCAACTGCGTCATGACATAAGATACTTCTGTCAGCGGCAATACTTCCTTGCCAGCCAGATACCGGTAACATACGCGCAGCATATCAAACACAATCAGCCATAACAGACTGACTAAAAACAGGATTATCCCGGCATCCAGATGCAGATTGAATATCAGCTTAGGCGCGGCGGCAATTTTTTCTGTGGGCAATACCCCCATAGCCAATTTATTCGCCAAATCATTTGCGCCCGCCAAAAAACCAATTCGGATATCGTCACTGAATAACTTCTGCCAGGCTGCGGTACTGGTAATAACAACCAGCCACAGCAGCGGCGTGCCTGTTATCCAGGCAAATTTGAATTTCCCGGACTTAACCAAAACGCCAGTTGCCACAGACAGCGCAATAGCTGCCAACATTTGATTGGCAATACCAAACAACGGCCACAGAATATTTACCCCGCCGTTTGGATCAATCACACCGATGTAGAGAAAATAGCCCCAACCCGCCACCACCAAGGCGCTGGTGAAAATCACCGAGGGTAACCATGAGGTTTCGCCCATTTTCGGCCAAATATTGCCCAGCATATCCTGCAACATAAATCGGCCAACCCGCGTACCGGCATCCAGCGTAGTCAGGATAAAAATAGCTTCAAACATGATGGCGAAGTGATACCACAACGCCAACAAACCTTCACCAAACGCACTGCCAAAAATACTCGCCATGCCAACCGCCAAGGATGGCGCACCGCCGGTACGGGCAAATAAAGTGGCCTCACCCATTTGCCGCGCCAAAGCTTGCATTTGCTCGACAGTCACCGGATACCCCCAGGACGAAATTTTGGCTACCGCATCGGCAGCCTCCGCGCCGACAATCCCCGCCGAACTGTTAATGGCAAAAAACACACCGGGGTCCAATACCGTAGCCGCCACCATCGCCATAATAGCCACAAACGATTCCAGTAACATGCCGCCATAGCCAATCATGACAATATCACGCTCATTGGTGAGCAGTTTCGGCGTAGTGCCGGATGCAATCAGGGAATGAAAACCGGAAATCGCCCCGCAGGCAATAGTAATAAACACAAACGGAAACAACTTGCCGCCAAAAATGGGGCCAGTACCGTCGATAAACTGGGTGATTGCCGGCATTTTTACATCGGGTCTCAGCATGATAATTGCCACCGCCAATAAAATGATAGTGCCCAGCTTCATGTACGTGGACAAGTAATCACGGGGTGCCAACAGCAGCCACACCGGAAAAATAGCCGCCGCAAAACCATAAGCCATCACCGCCCACGCCAACGGCAGGCTGTCGTGATCGAACCAGCCGCGCAAGCTTTCGTTGTTATCAATCCAGCCACCAGACGCCACCGACAGCAACAACAAGGACACGCCCAGTATGGAGGCTTCCAATACCTGCCCTGGACGCAAATACCGCATATAAATTCCGACAATCATGGCAATCGGCAGGGTTGCCGATACCGTAAACGTGGCCCACGGGCTGTGTTTCATGGCATTGACCACCACCAAACCCAACACGGCAATCAGGATAATCATAATGGTAAACGTACCGATCAACGCCGCCGTGCCACCGATATGACCAATCTCATCGCGGGCCATCTGCCCCAAACTTCGGGCATCGCGCCGGGTAGATATAAACAGCGTGATCATATCCTGCACGCAACCGCCCAATACCGCACCAAACAGTATCCATAAAGTACCCGGTAAATAACCGAATTGCGCAGCCAGCGTTGGCCCGACCAAAGGGCCGGGACCTGCAATAGCGGCAAAATGATGGCCAAAAACAACCCATTTGTTGGTTGGCACAAAGTCACGGCCATTATCGAGCCGTTCCGCAGGCGTTGCGCGCGTGTCATCGACCATCAACACCGCTGCTGCCACCCACACGGCATAAAAACGATACGCCAGCGCATAAACGCACAGCGCGGCGGTGATAAACCACAGCGCATTAATCTGTTCTCCCCGATTGAGCGCAATACCGCCTACTGCAGCCGCCCCCAAAATGGCTATTAACAGCCAGAGCATATTTTTTATTATGTTATTCATCTTTCTGTTCCGGTACCCTTGTTTATCCCAATAATTGCTTACGCTATTGTCACCCACATCCTGGGATGCCGGGCAAAATTTATTGCCTCACCGGAATTTAATCCGGACAGCAAGAAATCAATGGTCACAACAAGCGAGGCATACTTTAGGCCTTTTAAGCCTGGAATCATTATGGTGAAAAAACAGATGAATTGGAACAAGCCAACAGCGAACACCGGCATTTCTGTGGCAAAATGCCGGTTTTTGGGGATCAAAACGCTGTAGAGACGTAAGGTTTTGCATCTCCAAGACACTGCGGATTATTGGATTGCATATCGATTCAGGCCTAATTGGTCAAACAGCTTAAATCCTAGTAGATTTATTGTTACATCCATAATCGCAGTGATTTAAGGAGCCAGATCAATAGTACTTGTGGTTATCTCCTTTCCTTTTTGCTTCCCGTGCTGCTTGCGCTTCTAATTCTTCAGCCGTAGGTTCTGGTACAACAACCGGCTCAGGCGGTTTACACAGCTCTTCAATAAACGCCAAAAACCATTCCTGATCTTTAACGCTGGCCATATCAGGGTCATTGGTAATATCAGCCACATCGGGGAGGCTGGCTTTATCCTTGGAATTTTGCAAGGCTTTCAGGCACGCTTCATTGTCACCGCGCAAACTATAAATACAGGCCAGATTATAAGACGCCGCCCCTGCCTGAATAGAATTGGCGCATTCAAACTGTTTTTTAGCTTGTTCGTAGATTTCATCGTCTGGCGTAGCATTTTTAAGACGCGCCTGATCCATATAAGCTACCCCGCCATCAATTGCCGCCGCCAAATACTCAGGCTGAAGCAGTAAACAAAAATCAAACTTTTTGACAGCGTCCTGATAAAGCGTGATAGCCTCATCTCCTTCTTTGGTTTTTGCCTGGTATAACAAGGCCGCGCCCCAATTGTACAAAGCCTGGGCGCGCATTGGATCATCACGCACAACATCCGCAAAAGTCTGATAGATATGCTTATACAATTGATCGGCACTGCCGCTTTCATCTTTACGCGCTTTGGCGATCTGCTTTATAGCAGTCTCCATTTTTGATTTTTTTTGAAACGATGCGAGCAATGACATTGTTATTTCTCCTGATAAATAAGTGTGTAGGCAAAAACATAGGATAACAGCTCAATTGGCGGCGACAACATTAAAATGCCTCGGCAGTTGGGTGTTTGTTCATAAAATCTTTGTGCATTATTAAAGGTTAAATATTGTCCACGAAAAGCGCAAAAGACACGAAAAAAATCCGAAGCAAAATCCACGCAGCTGTTGCTAACATGCATAACAATGATAGGCCGGAATTTAAGCGGACTTTATCTGATTTAGCCCAATGCGCTTTAGCGGCCATTTTCCGTGTCTTTTGTGCTTTCTGTGGACAAGAAATTATTTTGCATCGACTCGTTTTGTAGGTGCTGGTGGCGTATAGATATGATCCAAATCCGCATCTATTTTTGAGGCGAAGGTTTCAACCGCTTTCAATGTCAGTTTTTTATCGTTGCCTTTAGTTTCTACCGAATAACTGCCTTTCATATGGCCGTTATCAGTTTTTACCAAATGTCCCATCAGGTAAGCGAACAAAAAACTGGGCTTGTGCAACTTGCCCACCAATACATAATCAGCACCTGCTTTTTTAGCCAGTTCTGCGGCAATATCGCTGTGATCAAAAAGATAGCCAAAACCGCCGTTGGCTTCCTGTTGACGGGTCAAATCAACAGAAATGGTTTTATAGCCGGCTCTTTGCAACTCCCCTTCCAGCATGGCTTTTATGCCCGCCGTTCTTTCGATTTCGGCAGGTACGCCAGGCGCGAGCGTGACATCGCTTAATTCAAAATCCAGGATGGCAATGCTGGTTTGCGCAAAGACGCCCGCACTACACAAACATAGCAACACTGCACCGGATAACTGGAGCAATCGCAGATTTTTTCTGGGATCAGGAATCAATTCTACGGCATTGGCCTTGATAATTGAAAAATTCATGAGGTTAAAACTCCATAAGTTCCGATAATTTTTATGGAGAATGTAGCACGAACGGGAACAATAAAATGCATAATTGATAGCAATAGCAGCGTGCCTGATGTCGCTTCTGAGTCCAGCACACATCCGGCACGACTTAATCCAATTAATATTGTGTGTTATTGGCAGAATTCCACGCATAAAAAAGGCATCCGAGGATGCCTTTTTTGACCTTAGAAGCGAGCAATTAACCGTGGTTATAATGCTTACGCAATGGCTTGACCACTTCCCAGTGGCTGTCCAGCCCTTCTGGAAATACCACCAAATCGCCAGGCAGGATACGAACCGGCTCACCACCGACAGGGGTTACGATAATTTCGCCTTCCAGTACGTAAGCGGTTTCTTTTTCGTCGAAATCAATCGGGAATTTGGAAATTTCTTTTTCCCAAATAGGCCAGCCAGCAACGCCCAATTCTTGCAGACGTTCTTGGCTAGGGTTGTGTTCAATGGTAATTTGACTCATGTTTTCCTGTCATTTTAAGTTAAAAACGATTAATTTTAGCATTTTTGCCATCAGATCGCTATGTGGTTTGCAATTCACAAGCTCTTCATCTGAGCTACCTTGCGGTCTAAGGTCGTCATCTTCCGGCTAACAAAAACAAAGGCCTAAGGTTAGGTAAACACACTGCCAGTCCATAAAGCGGCTGGATTAAGCGGGAGTCTCGTTCACCCGAAAAAGAGGCATAATTACCATCGAACAGCTATCATTCACCTCAAATCAGTCATTTTCAGCCAAAGCCGTTGCAAGGTGACGCTTCCAGCTTGCTCTTGCGGATCACGGACTTAAAACCGTTACCGCAACCCCCCAAAATCCGAAAAGATATTTTCTTATATAGAGTCAACATTTCGGCTAGGGCCGGGCTTGTCCAACAAACGGTTCAGATTGCCGTTCGCTACGCCCAGACAATTTAACCTTATACGTTATGCTGCCAAACAGTGCGCCGTTGCCAATACACACTGGACAAAATTGCCAAACACCCGTCCGAGGGTTAATTAAACTCAACGTTCTCGGCTTCCACAGCGATTGCATTTTGTATATCCCAAATAATTGTATCAGAACTAAAATCCTGTTCATGAGGCCACATAATTCCATAATGAGCTGGACGCACCATGCGAAAATAAGACTCATTGGCAAGTTCTTTGAAAGCACTGCCTCGCAAATAGGGTTTAACGTTAAATATACCTGAAATGCCACTACTTGTGAGTATTTCGATTTTATAATCATTAAGAGCAACAGCTTTAATAATTTTGTCCATGTGACGCTTCCTTTATCGCAACGGATCAATTTTAAATACAGGCTCACCAGCAACAGCCAGCTTCCAGTCTACCAACAGGTCTTCTCGGTGTATTTCAATCCAGGCTTGTACCAGTTTTAGTTTAGAAGCGGGTAAGTTACCAGCAAGAACACTACCGTCATCAATAGCAATTGATGCTTCATGTTCGCCATATTCGGCATGAATGTGGGGGCGGCTATGCTGCTTGTTGTCGTAGAAGTACATCAAGACCAGAATACCGTAAAACATTGAAATTGT
>SBAV01000286.1 GCA_005239965.1 Methylobacter tundripaludum | reverse complement strand
TTTGACGGATGTAAATCGAATTTCCTTCTTTAGCCGATGTTTGCCAACCGTTTTCGACTACATTTTAATTTGTATTGTTTAATAAACGCTTTTTAGCTTCCTCATGGGAGACAACACGACTATCTTCTACAGCTTTAAGACCTTTTTCCAATTTCTGTTTTACATACAGCTCATACATGATGTCATCCCAACTGGCCTGATCTTGTAATTGCCCAATAACTTGTTGTGCCGCTTGCTTTGCCGTTTGCATAATCTTCTCCTCTGTAACGATGTAAATATATACAATTAGTTAAAATCTTCGGTGGCATCAATCCAGTTTACCAAAGTTAATTCAGGCACTTTACCAAAATGTTTGCTGTTATTCGTCACCAAAGTAGCGTCAAGGCTCAACACATGCGCCGCTATCAATGTATCGTTAATGCCAATTGGCGTTCCCTGATTTAACAACAGCGTTTGCAAATCGGCAAACTGCTCGGCAGCGCGAGCATCCCAAGCGTAAATATCATGCAGCCGCTCACACAACTCATTAATTAAAACAAGATGTTTGTCAGGATTACCTGACCACTTGGCTCCCAGCATTAATTCAGCGTAAGTGATGGAGGAAATGGAAATTTCATGACCTTGCTGAACCGTAGCATCCATTGCCGCCAATACTTGAACCGGATGTTTGCGGATCAAATAGCTGCAAATATCGGTATCAAGGATATACAGCATTAAAACATCACCCGTGTTGTCTCCATGAGTGCTGAACGAGACAGCATAAAATCGTCATCGGCTTTAGCTTCTTCGGTAAACGATGCCCAGCTTTTACGCTTAGGGGTAATAATGACAGTATTGCCTTGTTTACGAATCACCACTTCTTCAGTACCAATAAACTGGAAAGGCTTAGGAATACGTACTGCTTGGCTTTGCCCATTTTTAAACAGTTTTGTCGTAATAGTTTGCATGGCTCTCTCGCTCTTGTAAGTATATGCACAGTCTATACCTTGGCAAGTACGTGTCAAGTGTGGCAATCGGCATAAATATTCAAATTTCTACTGAACTGATTTTTCAATACGAACACATTTTGTAATTGTCGTCTTTCCTACAATTTCCCTACCAGATGCCAGCATTGTCCGGTATGGCTTGAAAACCCCGGCCTACAAACCGCTATTTTCAAGCCTTAAGCAAGTTGGCAAGCGTTTTGCTTTATATCTATTGACAGCACTTCGACTACACCAAAATCTTATGAAAACTCAGCCCCGCACTCTCATCATCGACGACACCACCCTAAGGGATGGGGAGCAATCAGCCGGCGTTGCTTTTTCCCTGGAAGAAAAGCTCTCGATAGCTACACAACTGGTGGCCTTGGGCGTACCAGAGCTGGAAATTGGCATTCCAGCCATGGGCGATGTGGAAAGGGACGACATCAAGGCGATTGCGGACTTGCGCTTACCGGCCAAACTGCTGGTTTGGTCAAGAATGCGCCGGGATGATTTACTGGCCTGTTTAAGCTTAAAGGTGGATATGGTCGATTTGTCCATATCGGCCTCCGATCAGCATATTCAGCACAAACTTAAACAAAGTCGGCAATGGGTGTTGAACACGATAAATAATTGCGTACAGGAAGCGCGGGATTTTGGCTTGGATATCTGTGTCGGAATGGAGGATGCATCCCGCGCGGATGTGGATTTTTTGATCCAAATGACAGAAACCGCCCAGTTGGCCGGTGCGAGCCGCATCCGTTTTGCCGATACCTTAGGTATTATGGAGCCGTTTGGCGTTTTTGAAACCCTTAAAAAATTACGTGCCGCCACCGACCTGGATATTGAAATGCACGCCCATGATGATTTGGGACTGGCAACCGCCAACACCCTGGCCGCTGCCTTGGCCGGAGCTACGCACTTGAACACGACAGTGAATGGTTTGGGTGAACGGGCCGGTAACGCCGCCCTGGAAGAAGTGGTGGTCGGTTTAAAGCAACTCTACGGGTTTGAAACCGGCATTTCATTACACAATTTTCCGGTGCTGTCCGAGCAAGTTGCCAAGGCCTCAGGAGATGCTATCGGCAGCCGGAAAAGTTTGATCGGCCAGTCTGTGTTCAGCCATGAAGCCGGCATTCATGTCGATGGTTTGTTAAAAGATCCCAGGAATTACCAAGGGGTTGACCCTGCCGTGGTGGGACGTAGCCATCAATTGGTGCTGGGCAAGCATTCCGGAACCCAAGGGGTCATTCATGCGTATCAACAAATGGGGATACCCATTACCCGCGACCAGGCAAATACCTTGTTAATACAGGTGAGGCGTTTTGTCAGTGACACCAAGCAAGTACCCAAAGCCGTTGATTTGTACAAATTCCATCAAGCTCTTTAGGAGAAACACCATGAAAGACTACAGTGAACAGCCAACAAGCGAGCCGGATGTTACGGGCTCCCTGCATACATTGATGCCGTCGTTGATGGATCATCAAGAGTCAGTTCAACAACAGGCGATCCGTCCTGAAAAAGCGCTAGAAATTCCTGATCAGGATGATCGTTATCCTGGTTCATTTTTCAGAATTCCAGGATTGCCTGTTCCAGGCAAAACAACCTGGAGTCTCAACTGATGGTGATGGTCATGTCTGATAATGCAACGGCTAATACCGAAAAACCACTGCGCTTTTTTGCCCAATGGAAAGAGGATGTCTATTGCGTTTTTGGGCGTGACCCTGCAGCGCACAGCGCCTTGGAAATCTTGCTGACATATTCCGGCGTGCATGCGCTGTTAATGTACCGCATCTGCCACCAGTTATGGTTAGCCAACTGGAAACTGACGGCCCGTATCTTGGCGGCCATGACCAAAATGGTTACCGGTGTTGATATTCACCCCGGCGCCACGATCGGTCGGCGCTTGTTTATCGACCATGCCTTGGGGGTTGTGATAGGCGAGACAGCCGAAATTGGCAATGATGTCACGCTTTATCATGGGGTCACTTTGGGCGGCACTACGTGGAACAAGAAGAAACGCCATCCCACCTTGGGAAACAATGTACTGGTAGGTTCGGGAGCCAAAATTCTGGGTGCGATTACCCTCGGGAATAATGTACGGGTCGGCGCTAACTCGGTGGTAATCAAAGATGTGCCGCCTTGTTGTACGGTAGTGGGTATTCCAGGGCGGGTGATTCAAAGTAAGGGCACCCGAATCCAAAATAAACATGGCATTGATCTGGACCATCATCTGATTCCCGATCCAGTCGGTAAAGCCATTGCCTGTTTGATCGAACGCATTGATGAACTGGAAGCCAAGCAAAATCTGCTGGCTGAAGTACGGCAAGTGGCCGATGCTGAGGATGCTTGTGAAATGTCTAAACATGAAGAAAACTGTAATGCCTGCGAGGCCGAAAACCTGTGCCCTCCTAAAAAAGAACAGACCGTTAAATTAAGGGTGAGCGCTTAAATGGATCTGTTGGATTTTGAAGCACAAGGCCTGTATTTCGAAGAGCCCGATGTCGCGGGTGTGGCAGATTTAATTGCAACAGCCGCAGAAAATTACGCAGATGGCACGGCGGAATTCCCCTTGCTTAGGGCTTATTTTCTGGCGCCGCAATCGTTGAATGTCCTGGTGGCACTGAACCGGTTTTACTATTACCAACACCGATTGGAAGATGCCTTGGCAGCCACGTGTAAAGCCCTGGCAATCATCGGGCCGCTGGTGTCTTTTCCTGAAAACTGGCGTGATTTGCAAATGGCCCATATTACCGCTACGCCGGCCGGATTGTTAACGCAGGTGCGCTTGTATCTGTTTACCCTGAAAGCGATAGGTTTTTTAAATATGCGCCTGGAGCAGTTGGATATCAGCCAAGCCATTTTTGAAAAGCTGGTAAGCCTGGATAACCAAAATAGAATTGGCGCCCAGGGCTTGCTGGAATTAGTGCTCAAGCGACAAGCCGAAATTAACCAAACTGAAGGTGTATGAAATGTTGAAAGAAAAAGGTGAGTTAGTGATGATGGTGATAAGTTTACTAGCTTTTATCATTTTGGTGTTGTACCTGTTCAGCCAGGATGCGGCCTTAGTCGGCCCTATTTAATCATTGGAGAGAACCATGAGTTTTGAAGAAGAAATGGAAGAACTGGAATCTGCCGAAGATTTTTTGCAGTATTTTCAACTGGACTATGAGGCTAGCGTGGTGCATGTCAATCGTCTGCATATCCTGCAACGCTTCCATGATTATTTACAAAAAGTCGGTACTGAAATGCCTGAAAATGAACCGGCAAAGCGGGCTGTCTACAGCAAGTTGCTCATGCGGGCCTATCAGGATTTTGTCGAATCCGATGCCCAAACCGAAAAAGTATTCAAGGTCTTTTCGATGGGCGAGCCGCAAACTGCGTTCGTTGCCTTAACTGATATCCAAAAATGAAACCCGAACGCTTTGACGAAGGCCGCTTTGAGTTTGGCGAAGCCGTGCGCATTACCCGCAATGTGCGTAACGACGGCACCTATCCCGGCAAGGAAGTGGGCGAGTTGTTGATACGCCGGGGCAGTGTCGGCCATGTCATCGAAGTGGGTACGTTTTTGCAGGATCAGGTGATCTTTACCGTGCATTTTCTAAATCAGGGGCGCATGGTGGGCTGCCGCCTGGAAGAGCTTATCAGTGCCGATGAACCCTGGAATCCCAGCCGCTTTGAATTTAGGGACAAAGTGCTTTGCACCATTGACTTAGGCATTAAAGGCCATATCTTATTCTACAAAGGCAGCGAAGGTGAAATTATGAAAGTCATCAGAGACAGCGAACAGATTCAATACCATGTTGCCTTTCAGGGCAGGATGCTGCAAGTTCCTGAAACGGCGCTAGCACCCGCTCATCCTGATGTTTTTAAAGAGCCCGAGGTTTGATATGTCCCCGCATGATAAAGCTGCCCAGACTTATCCTTATACATTGCTCAGAACCGCACTGACCTTGTTTAAAAAAACGCCGGGCGCCTTAGCAGAAGAGGAACTAAACCAGGTCGAAAGACAGGCCAGAAATGAATTCAGGATTGAAAGCAGTATCCTGAACACCCAGGAAGCGGCGGCGGTGATTATTACTGACGAAATGCTGCAAAAAGCGTATCAGGAAATCCGTGGCCAATATGCTGAGGAACAGGATTTTCTCAACGACCTGAAAAAAAACCATCTTGGTGAAAACAGCTTGCGTGCGGCCTTGCACCGGCAGTGTAAGGTCAATGTCATTATGGACGTGGTGGCATCACGCGCGCCCAAGATCAGTGATATTGAGATCGGTATTTATTACCACATGCACCCTGAGCAATTTCATCGGCTCGAAATGCGCGAAGTCTGCCATATTTTAATCAGCATCAACCCTGATTACCCTGAAAACACCCGTGATCGGGCGTTGCAGAAAATTCAGGAGCTGCAAGGCAAACTGCGCAAAAAACCCTACAAATTTGCCGATCTGGCCTTAAAATACTCGGAATGCCCAACCGCGCTGCAAGGGGGCTTACTGGGCAGCGTGCCGCGAGGTAAGCTTTATCCGGAACTTGATACGGCGTTGTTTAAGATGAAAGCCGGCGAGATCAGCGACACACTGGAATCGGAAATTGGCTTTCACCTGCTGTTGTGCAAAAACATCCGTCCCGCTGAAACCTTATCGTTACAAAAAGCCACACCGAAAATCCGCCAGCACATGCAAGAACGCGCCCAACGGATTTGTCAACGTGCCTGGTTAGCCCACGTGGCCAACGCCACCCAAATTACCGGCAGTCCGCAAAGCACAGCAAAAACTCTCAAAACCCCGGAAGACAGCGCTTCTGGAACTGTACCTTCATCTGAACCTCAAGGAAAGCCGTCATGAGTGAGAAAGAAGTCAAACATTGTTCATTTTGTGGGATTGTTCAATCTACATCCGTCCCGTTGATTGCAGGTGCCGATGGCTATATCTGCGGGGCATGCGTCACTCTTGCCCATCAAGTCGTCACCAACTGGAGCCGCAAAAAAGAATTATCGGAAATGCAAGGCCCCTTACCTGTTCCGGCCAAAATTAAGGCGCATCTTGATCAATACGTTATTGGCCAGCATCTGGCCAAAGAAATCTTGTCCGTGGCGGTGTACAACCACTATAAGCGTTTGAAGCACGAAAGTGGCGATGCCGGCCTGGGTGTTTATGACAAAGACGTGGAAATCGGCAAATCCAATATACTGTTGATCGGCCCGTCGGGAACGGGGAAAACCTTGCTGGCCAGCACCCTGGCTAAAATTGTCGGGGTACCGTTTGTGGTCGCCGATGCCACCACGCTCACCCAAGCCGGTTATGTCGGGGATGATGTCGAAAATATCCTGGTGCGCTTGCTGGATGTCGCGGAAGGCAATATGACCAACGCCGAATGGGGCATCGTGTATATCGATGAAATAGACAAAATTGCCCGTAGCCCTGAACAGCAAACCGGCACCCGCGATGTGTCCGGTGAAGGTGTGCAACAGGCCTTGCTCCGGCTGGTGGAAGGCTCCCACGTTAAAATTTCCGGTAAAGGCCAACGCAACAAAGACGGCGAAACGACTATCGATACCCGCAACATCCTGTTTATTGCCGGAGGGTCGTTTCCTGGCCTGGAAAAACATGTCGAAAAGCGCTTAATCCCAACCAATTCCGCCATTGGTTTTCATGCCGAGGTTCGTAATCCGGACAACAAGCCGTCGCTGGAAGACATGCTCAATGCCACCCAACCCAGCGATTTGCGTAAGTTTGGCCTGATTCCTGAGTTTATTGGCCGGTTTCCGGTACTTGCACCGTTAGAGTCGTTAGATGTCGACGCTCTGATCCAAGTGTTAACCGAGCCTAAAAACGCCCTGGTGCGCCAATATCAGCAACTGCTTGCCTACGAAGGGGTAGAACTGAAATTTGAGCCGGATGCTTTAGTTGAAATTGCCCAAAAAGCCATAGAACGGGAAACCGGTGCCCGCGGTTTACGCAGTATCATGGAGCAAATTCTCCGTAAGACCATGTTTAACCTGCCATCGGTCGATGATGTTGAGCAATGTGTCGTCGATGTTGACGCCGTTAAAGGAGAAGGCGAGGTTAAACTGATTAAAAAGGCGGAAAGCAAACTCAGGCAGCAGGCCGGCTAGTCCAGCTTATGAAAGCACGGTAAATATTCACAACGAGTGAGAACACCATGAAAACCGAAGAAAAAATCCTTAACCAACTGGCAACCCATCCTATTATTCTGTACATGAAAGGTGTGCCGAATAACCCTCAGTGCGGTTTTTCCGGTAAAGCAGTAAACATCCTTAATGCAACCAACATTCCTTATGCTTATGTTAACGTGTTGGCAGCACCGTTTATTCGTGAAAAACTGCCCAAAATTTCCCGGTGGCCCACCTATCCGCAGTTATTTGTTAACGGCGAACTGATTGGCGGCTGCGATATTATTGAAGAAATGTCCATAAATGGCAGCCTGGTACCTTTACTCAACACGGCTACGCCCAAAAAGCTAGAAGGCACAGGCAACGAAACGTTAACCAGTCTTGAGGTTGAGCAGTTGGTGCAACAGGGCATCCCTAATGCCAAAGTGTGGGTAGAGGGTGAGGGCTGTGATTTAACGGTCACCGTAGTCAGTGAACAGTTTACCGATCTCTCGCTGGTCAAAAAACAGCAACTGGTCATGGCGACTTTAACAGCCCCATTGGCTTCCGGCAAGTTGCACGCCCTAAGCGTTAAAGCCTATACAGAGGGTGAATGGCAAACCAAACAAACCAATCTGTCGAGCGGTTTGTTACAAATTTCACTATAGACACACTGTTCATAGTGCAACCACAGTCGAAGGGAGGTGGATGATGGCAAAAGTCGGCATTTTTTTTGGGACAGACACCGGTAACACCCGTCGGATTGCCAAAGATATTGCGACTACGTTGGGCGCTACGGTAGCTGATAAACCCGTTAACATACGCAATGCCAGCGTAGAGGATTTGCTGCAATATTCGGTATTAATTTTAGGCACGCCGACGTATGGCGAGGGCGAATTGCCCGGCCTGGATTTTGGTACGCCTACCGAAAGTTGGGCAGAATTTCTACCCAAACTGGACGGCCATGATTTTTCTGGCAAAACTGTCGCTATTTATGGCTTGGGCAACCAAAAAAGTTATCCTGATGATTTTATCAGTGCCGTGTATTATCTCCACGAACAGTTTAACCGCTGTGGGGCCAATCTTATTGGCACCTGGAGTACGGAAGGCTATACATTCAAGCGTTCCAAAGCGGTAGTGAGTGATCGCTTTTTAGGCTTGGCGCTGGATCAGGAAAATCAGAAAGAGCTTAGCAAGGATCGATTGGCGGCTTGGCTGGACAGCATTGCGGTTGCTTGGGCTTGAGATAATAAGCCATGTTAGCCAGCAAGCTCAAAGCCATTTGTTCCAGTCAAGAATTGCGATCTACGCCGTATCGTGAGCAAGGCATTGCCCTGAAAGGCCAGCCATTGCCGGCATTGATTTTTATGTTCGACGGCAACCCCTACAGTTATGTTAATCACTGTATGCACATGCAGCGCCGTTTAAACTGCGAGCAGGATGCCATTTTTGATGCCAGCGGTCAGTATTTGCGCTGTTCCATGCACGGCTTTATTTTTGATCCTAAAACTGGCGCGTGTCAAAGTCCGGTTTGTTTCGGTCAACGCTTACAAGCCCTGCGTCTGGAAGAAATCGATGGTATTGTTTATTTTTCCGAAAAACATCTGACGTTAATCGATTGAAGAGATAAGATCATGCTGGAAGAATTAGCACAAGTCTTTAAAGTAGATAAACACCGGGTCTGGATTATCAGCACGCAGGCTAATGCATGCGGTGGCTGCACTCAAAAAGCCGCTTGCACCACCCATGCTGTTTCCAGCGTACTTAAGAAAAAGCCTGTTGCTGTAGAAGTGGACAGTGCCATACGCTTAAGTGTCGGCGATACGGTGACCGTAGCGATAGATGAAGGGTTATTATTACTCGCGTCGTTACTGGTGTACATTTTCCCCCTCATCGCCCTGTTTACCGGTGGCGGCATTGTCGACTGGCTGCTGCCGGATGATAGCCAGTCTGCCGATATTTGGGTTGCAGGTGGGGCGTTGTTAAGTTTGCTGGTGGCCTTATGGGGTATTCACAATGCACAACATCTGTTTTTATTCAGCTGTTACGCCAGACCCGTTGTGGTGAAGAAGCATTAAGTCGGCGGAACAGATGAATGTGTGGGCGATCAACAAAGACCTGCCGCTCAAAGCATTGCTCTTGGAGCTGGTACACCGTTATGGTGAAAATACCCTGGTGTTGAACACGCCGGAACAACATTTTCAAGCCATTGATCTGCGTATGTTTAATGATACCGGCCTGTCTGTTTATATCTATACTTTTGGACAAAACCCAGGACGCTATGGTATTGATCTGCACTATCCGATTACCGCTCATAACAGTGTGGGCGAAAATGAAAACCTGACTTTCGATCAAATTGTAGAGATTATCGCTATCCATCTATTTTCTTAAATTCTACCTTTTATCCAGGCCCAATCAGTTTTCAACGCCGTGTTTCCTTAGATCAAGGATAGCTTTAAATGCGGGATTGGTGCTACCCCAACAACCCCTTAACATGCTCAACCATATCCTTAACCGAATGCGCTTTGATAGTCTCAATCAGCTCGTCAACTTTGAATGGATGATGCCTTTCATAAGCCACACCATGCTGGGGTGCATCGGCTAAACCGGTCGCCCTCGCGTGTTCGACAAAGCCCTTGTTCTTCCAGAAAAATGCGCCGGGCATGGTGGTTGGAATAACCAGCACGAAGAATAACGAACGGCCAAATGCTGCCATAACCAACATGGAAAGCACCACTATCAACCCAGTTACATAACCAATAAATCCTGATAAGCCCATGACAGCCACAACAATCACCAAAGCCAGATTAAAAGCCAACAAGCCATTACGCAGGATGTAAGATTTCCCATATTCGGTCACTTGCTGGTAGTAAGAAGCCGCACCTTCATTTTCAGCCAACTGCATATCCTGGGCGTGGGCAATGTGTCCAAAACCTTCGATAGCCAAACCGACGGCCATAATTATGGCCAAGAGTTGTAACAGTGGCTGTGTTCCGGCGTTCGCCAATGGCAAGATGCATACACTCACTGCCGCAATCAGCAAGGCACCCAAACTGAGCATGGCACCCAAAAATGCAGTGCCGGTTTGCCAGTGATTCCAGAACGGCCTGGCCGGAATACGGTACAATTTGTACATGTAGTACAACCCAATAGCACCGCTCAACACCCCAACAAAGGCAAAGACGTTAGCAATTGCATTCAGTAAGGCAATATCAAATAGCCCAAAACCAGCATAGCCCAACAACCCCGTATAAAACAGGGAAACACCGGCGATTTCACGGCTAACGGGGGATAATTTCAAGTTGTTGAAGCCCCGGTAGAAACGGTGCGGCTTACCCAGATGCATATTCAGCTTGAACAAACCTAAAGTGCTTACCGCAACTGTCAGCAAAATCAAAGGTACGAACGCACTGGACTTTTTCAGCATAATGATGGCGTCAACATCGAACCAATTACCCAACATCAGCATAGCGAATGCACCGACTGTGGCCTGTGTACACAACGTAAAAATGACATGGGCGCTCTCGTGGCTGGTCAACAGCTTACGACAATTCCAGTGCTGCCCCCTGCCCTGCTTTTCATCAACAACCGGCTTGAATTTGCCTTGCCCGTCATCCCGATGATATTTCAGTGGCACGGCATCGGTGCGGGTCATTTCCCTGTGTGTAGTGCGTGTTTGCTGAAAGCGGATATTGGGGTGGGTGATGTCGGGGCTGGGAAAGCCCGGTATTTCGGTTTTGGCCTGGATGCGGTTTTCAGGGATATTCTCGATAACGCCAAAGTCCAGGGCGTTGCCTAAGCAGGCTGCAACACAAGCCGGTTTCAGGTTGACTTCCAGACGGTCTACACACATATTGCATTTGGACACCTCGCCTTTAACAGGATCGAGCTGCGGCGCATTGTACGGGCACACCCAGGTGCAGTAGCCACATCCAAAGCAGATATCGGGGTCTTGCAACACCGCGCCATATTCGGCAAACTTGGTATAGGCGCGGGTCGGGCAACCTTTGAGGCACACGGGGTCGTCGCAATGATTACACGCCATTGAAATATTGGTGCGTTGATAATCAGGGTATGTGCCACCTTCAACAAAGCCCACCGAGCGAAAAGCAATGTGCGCGGGCACATCATTTTTTTCGCTACAGGCCGACTCGCAAGCATGGCAACCGATACAGTTGTCGGAATTAAAATAAAACCCGTGCTGTTTATAACGGTTAGGGTTTTCACCAATACCGGCATCACCGTTAATGTTGAGGCTTTTGCACCTTAACTCACTGTCAGTATTGGTCAATTCGACATTTTGGCCATAGCGATTTTGCTCTTCAGTAATCTGGTCTCTTAGAAAAGCGTATAAGGGTTCATCAGGGCGTGGTTCAAACATAATCAATCCTGTGTGATCGGGTTTACCCTTAAGGGCATAAAGGGCGACCATCGTCACCCAAAAAATCAAGGGGCCTGTTGGGTTGCGCTGTCGCTAACCCAACCTGCAAGATCTAATAAGCCCTCGATTCCTTGCTTAACTGTGCGGCAAAATCCTGGTCAACCTGTTCAATATTCACCGCCGATTGTTTAAATGCCGGCTGCCTGGAGTAAGGATCTAGCAATCCTAAGGTCAAGCGGTTAACGCAATCGAAAAAATGGAATGGTATAAAGACCATATTTCTTGGCACTCGATGCGTCAGCATCGCCATTACAATCGCATCGCCCCGGCGGGAAATAACACGCACATAGGTTTGATGCCGGATACCTAAGCCAGCCGCCGCATCGGGGTTGATTTCCATAAAGGGAACCGGACTGAATTTATTATTATTGGCAATTTTGCCGGTTCTGGTGCGTGAATGAAAATGCTCTACCAGCCTTCCGGAATTTAACCAGAAAGGATATTGTTCATCAGGGACTTCATTATTGTTGATGAACGGTAACGGAATTAATTTAGCCCGTCCGTCAGCATAGCGAAAACTGGCTGCTTCGGTGTAAAGCCGATTACCGCCTTGAGGTGGCGCTTCTCCATTTGCCGCCTGTTCTTCGGTATAAGGCCATTGAATGCCCCGGTGTTTTTCAATAAGGTCATGCGACATGCCCGAAATATCGCAGAAACGGCCTTTGGAAAGCACTCGCATTTCCTCAAATACCTCATCAAAGTTGTCCGGAAAAGTCATAGTTTTGCTTTGTTCAAAACGCTCGGCTAGCCTGTTAAAAATAATCAGATCAGGTTTTGAATCGGCAAAAGGTTCTTTAATCTTGCGAATAATATTGACCCGGCGTTCGGTATTGGTGAACACGCCTTCTTTTTCCGCCCAAATCGCTGCCGGTAAAAAGATATGGGCGTACTGGGTAGTTTCTACATCCACATAAGAGTCCTGCACAATGCAGCATTCCAGTTTCTCCAAGGTTTTGCGAATCCTAGCGGTATTAGGCATGGATGTCATCGGATTGGTGCCGACCAGCCAAAGCCCTTTGATTTTTCCGGTTTCAATGGCGGGGAAAATATCGGTCTGGGCCATGCCGCGTTTTTTGGGGAAAAACTCAGGATCAACACCCCAAAATTTTCCTATTTCTTCTCTATCCTGCTGATTTTCCAACAGCCGGTAACCGGGCAAACCGGAACAAGATGACCACTCGCGGGTTCCCATCGCATTACATTGCCCGGTGATCGACAGACTGGTGCCTCCGGGTTTGCCGATATTACCGGTCAATAAACTTAAATTATTAAGGCCGACCACGCCATCGGAACCGTGGGTGCTTTGGTTGATGCCCATCGTCCAGATGTTCATGGCCGCGTTGGCTTTGGCATAAAGACGCGCAACGGTACGAATGGTGTCCTCATCTATGCCGCAGATTTTTGCTGCACTGGTTGGATCGTAATTCCGGACTTCTTTTGCCAGCTCTTCAAAACCTGTGGTATTGGCTGCAATATAGTCTTTGTCTTCCAGCCCTTCATTCAGGATCACGTACATTAACGCATTCATTAACACCACATCCGTTCCTGGCGTAATGGGCAAATGCATATCGGCATTTTGTGCAAATATCGTGACACGCGGATCGACTACAATTAAAGGAAAACGCCTTTTTTCCTGGGCTTCTTTAAAACGCCAGTAAATAATAGGGTGTTGCTCTGGCAGATTCGAGCCCCAGGCAATCAAGCAGTCGGTATGGTCGAAATCTTCGTAGCATCCAGGTGGGCCATCGGAACCAAACGAGCGCTTATAACCCGATACGGCGGAAGCCATGCACAAGGTAGTATTGCCATCGTAGTTGTTTGTGCCGATGACCCCCCTAGCCAACTTGCCTAAGGTGTAAAAACCTTCGGTTAGAATTTGTCCAGTGGACACAATGGCAAAGGCATCGCGTCCATAGGCTGCTTGAATCCGCTTTATTTCAGTTGCCATTTTATCCAGCGCGGTATCCCAACTGGCTTCTTGATGTTCATCATGGATATGTTCACGCAGCAATGGGGTTTTGCCGCGTCCAAAGGATTCAAATACCTCATGCTCAAAAATCCCTTTGAGGCAAAGTTTGCCTCGGTTCACATCCGCATTGGCCACACCTCTTGATGCAACGGGCTTTCCATCTTTATTGACGCCAATTTCTATTGAGCAGCCGGTTGAGCAATAGTTGCAGGTTGAATAGGACCATTTTTCAACGCCCTTATCCGCCAACGTGATTGGGTTTTTTATGTTACGTCCGAACAGCATACAACTATCCCCAAGTAGAGCCTATGTTAAAGTTATCCTGTGTAGAGACGTAATATCTTACGTCGCAACTGGCTGAAATATAACAACTTGAATACATGGTCTTACCTCTTTATTCTGGTAAATCAATAGTACCCTGAGCGAATAACACCGCTTCACCGCCTACCCGCAAGGCCAACTGCTCATGACCTTTGTTGTCCATCTCCAGGTTGATGACGCTGCGCCGGCTATTCGCATCCCCCCTATCGACAGCAAAGACATGCGTGCCTTTTCGGGTATGCTCAAAAGAACAGAGGTATGATGCAAATGCGGGCATAGCAGACCCTATAGGTGGATCATCGTAAAGGCCAATGTGCGGCCCCAGCAAACGGGCATTGAAATCCGAATCCACAAAGGGCGTTTTGGGCGCAAACAGCAAAATTTCCTGTGCGGCAGTTTGCGGGGCGATGGATTGGCTCCAGGCCGCGCTGTTAAATTTCGCCTGTCTGACGGTGTCGTAATTCCATACCGGCACGATCAAATAAGGGAAGCCGCAAGAAACCAGGCGCGGCGAGTACTTCTTATGATCCAGCTCGGACTGCTTGATACCCAAAAAACTGGCCAGCTCTTCATCGGTCGGCGCAAACCGGTCGATTATGGAAGTCACTTTTCGAGCAAATTGTACAAAAGTCGGCTTGCCATCAACTGCCGTGATATTGACATCAATCGGCCCGGCATTCTGTTCCAGGACAATGTGCGTGATCGTACCCGTCAAGGCAACATCACCGCAACAACCAAGAATGTATGCGGTTGCAATAATGGGGTGTCCTGCAAAATCGATTTCTTTTTTAGGGGTGAAAACGCGCATCCGGCGCGTGTTACCAGTGCCTTCGGGATGAAAAATAAACACAGTTTCCGACAGGTTCAGCTCCCTGGCCAACAGTCTCATGGTAGTCTCGCTTAAGCCATCGGCTTGTGGAAATACCGCTATTTGCGCCCCGTTAAACAGCTGGGTAGTGAAGACATCCGCGATGTAGTAGTCGATTTTCATACACTGGCCTCTTCTTGCCTGGAACCTTTAATAAGCGTTGGCTCGGCGACCTGCATTTCCAGCCTGCCATTATGGATACGGGCTGGATAAACAGGAACGACGACCTGTTCATCCTCCAAACAAACGCCGGTCCTCAGGCTGAAATGCTGTTTGTATAAGGGTGATGCTACAACAGGCTCGCCTTTGATGTCGCCTATCATGCCACGCGACAACACGTTGGCTTTACCGATTGGATCGTAGTTATGGACGGCATAAACCGCCTGGTCCTTAATCATGAAAAAAAGCGCCACCTGCTGGCCGCCTACCAGCGCACACACACCGGAATCCGGTTGCAAATCATCGACACTACAAACATCCTGCCAACTCATTAGGCCACCTCCATTATTTTGAAATGCTTACGCTCTTCTTCATCTGCGGGACGAATTTGTCCCCGTTCTTCGACGAACACCACATTGTCATCAGGCTGGTCGCTATTGATAAAGTGGCGGAAACGTTTCAGTTTGTTTTCATCCTCGATGGTGCTTTTCCATTCGCACTGGTAGGTGTTGATGACATGCTGCATTTGTTGTTCCAGTTGCCCGCAAAGCCCGAGTTTATCATCAATGACTACGGCTTTGAGATAATCCAGGCCCCCTTCCATGTTTTCCATCCACACCGAAGTGCGTTGCAGACGGGCTGCCGTGCGCACATAAAAAATCAGGAAACGGTCGATGTACCTAATCAAAGTGGCCTTATCCAGCCCGGTAGCAAACAAATCGGCATGACGCGGTTTCATGCCGCCGTTACCGCAGACGTACAAATTCCAGCCGCTTTCTGTCGCTATGACACCGACATCCTTACCCTGGGCTTCTGCACATTCGCGTGTACAGCCGGACACGGCAAATTTGAGCTTATGTGGTGAGCGCAAACCTTTGTAACGGTTTTCCAGCTCTATCGCCAAACCGACACTGTCGTCAATACCGTAGCGGCACCACGTACTACCGACACATGATTTAACCGTTCGTAAGGATTTGCCGTAAGCATGGCCCGATTCAAATCCGGCATCGATCAATTCTTTCCAGATATGCGGCAACTGGTCAACCCGCGCACCAAACAAGTCCACCCGCTGGCCGCCAGTAATCTTGGTGTAGAGCTTGTATTTTTTGCCAACCTGGCCAAGCGCAATTAACATGTCGGGATTGATCTCGCCACCGGTGATACGCGGCACGACCGAGTAAGTGCCATCCTTTTGCATATTGGCCAGAAAGGTATCGTTGGTGTCCTGCAGACCAAGGTGTTCCTTGGCGAGCACATATTCGTTCCAGTACGAAGCCAGTATGGAGCCAATGGCAGGTTTGCAAATGTCGCAGCCTCTGCCTTTGCCGTGTTTATCCAGCAGGTCATCAAAGGTCTTGATTTGCTCGACGACCACAAGGTTGTATAGATCCTGGCGGGTATAGGGGAAGTGCTCGCAAATGTCGGTATTGACTTCGATGCCGCGCTTGGTCAATTCACAGTCCAGCACTGATTTCAGCAAAGCGCCACACCCTCCGCAACCCGTACAGGCTTTGGTTTCTGCCTTTAGCGCGCTAATGGACGAACAACCGGCTTCAATTGCCTGACAGATAGCACCCTTGGTGACATCGTAGCAGGAACAGATTTGAGCGGTCAGCGGCAAGGCATCCGGGCCTAAGCCAACCGATTCATCAGATCGCGGGGGTAAAATCAGCGAATCCGGATTTTCAGGCAGTTCGATACCGTTCAGGCAATACTGCAATAAAGTACCGTAACCCGATACCTCGCCGACCAACACAGCGCCCAGCAGTTGCTTTTTATCCTGGCTGACCACCAGGCGCTTATAGATTTCGCTGGCACCGTTCTGGTAAGTGTAAACCAGTGAGCCTTGCGACTTGGCATGGGCATCGCCAATACTGGCAACATCAACACCCATGAGTTTGAGCTTGGTGCTCATGTCCGCGCCGGTAAAACTGGCGTAGCTACCGGCAAGATCGGCGACAACAGTACGCGCCATGGTGTAGCCAGGTGCCACCAAGCCATAAATCATGCCGTTCCAAAGCGCACATTCGCCGATGGCATAAATAGCTGGATCAGAAGTTTTGCACTGGTTGTCGATCACGATGCCGCCACGTGACCCTACGTCCAGTCCGCACGCACGGGCAATGTCATCACGCGGACGAATGCCTGCCGAAAACAGCACAATGTCGGTTTCCAGTTCTTCGCCATCGGCAAAACACATCTTGTTGACGCACTGTCCGCCATCGGTAATCAGCGTGGTATTTTTGCCGGTATGCACCTGCAAACCCAAGGCTTCAACTTTGCGCCTGAGCATGGCACCACCGGCTTCATCCAACTGCACGGCCATTAGCCTAGGTGCAAATTCAACGACATGGGTTTCCAGCCCCAAGTCGGTCAAGGCCTTAGCCGCTTCCAGGCCCAGTAAACCACCGCCCACCACCACGCCAACCTTACTGGTTTTTGCGGCGCTGGCTATCGCCTCCAGGTCTTCTATCGTGCGATACACCAGACAGTTTGGCCGATCATGCCCAGGCACAGGCGGCACAAAAGGATAAGACCCCGTAGCTAGAACCAGTGTGTCATAAGCAATGGTAACACCTTTCGCCGACGTGACGGTCTTGCTGTTGCGATCTATACTGGCCGCTTTATCGCCCAAATGCAGCGTAATGCCATTATCCGTAAAAAAGCCGTCGTCTGCCAAAGCCAGATCGGCAGCCGTCTTCCCTGAAAAAAAAGCAGATAAGTGAACCCGATCATAAGCTGTCCGAGGTTCTTCACAAAATGTGGTAATGTGGTAGCTGTCTTTTACTTGGCTTGCCACCAGGCTGGCCAGGAAATGCTGCCCCACCATGCCATTACCGATGACTACCAATGATTTTTTTGTACTCATAACTTACCTCGTAACCCGATTGTTTCTCACTGAACGGAAAGTCTTTTCTCATCAAATTAGCTATTTTTCAAATAGGGCCACTCAACATAATTCATATGCAACCGATCGTGATATTAGAAATTTTGAACAAAAAAAACGTCTCTAAACAAAAATGCCTGTATTAGCGCTTGTTGTTTAGTCGACGTCTTTGTCAGATTGCTCAACTGTAAGCTTAATGATTGACTCTTACGATAGAGCCCTTATAGATACAAAAGCATAGATCATGCCAATACCAAAGTATTTACAGGATGTTTTTTATTTAATTTTATTACAATAACTTAGCAACATTTATTAATCCTTTAATAAATTTACATCAAGTGGGCTGTTGGAAGTAACGTCTATTTATGCCCAATTAATGTGCAATAGAACAGGCTTTCGCACCAAAAAGGTACTTTTAATCTGCCAAACGGCGTTGAAAATTTTTTTGTAATTTTTGGGAGGCTATTTGGGATTACGTGAAAAAACGGAAAACAAGCCACGGTGCATGCGTAAGACAGGCGAATGTATAGGGTCACTGCCATTAAGTTAAGAATACGCCCCCTTCTCCAGAGGGAGAAGGTTGGGATGAGGGGAAATTCAAGCTGTTGGTTTTATTCTCCTCACCCCTGCCCTCTCCAGCAGGAGAGGGAGCTTTCTTGCTTAACTTAATGGCAGTGATGTATAGGGTGCGTTGCCACATCTAAAAGCGGGGATTTTATTCAACAATCCCCACAGTTGCTGGAAAAACGGCAGGCATAGTTGTCAATGTCGTTTCTTGGGATTTGCTAGCATTTTCAGAACGGTGTATGTTTGCCACACCCAGTAATAAGCCAGTATAGGTAAACATCACCGAATAAATCAGACCGAAGCCCAGGAACAGCGTGGTGGAAATATCCACTAGATCAACCCCTATCGGTGCGATGAGATTGAAATTTTGTTTTGAGGTGAAGGTGGTAGCCAGATCAAATACACGAGGCAGTTGATGTAAGCTGTTTCCTAACAGGATAATGTGTGCGTATGCTGTGTTAGCGCCATCACGGTTATAACAAGCAACCGGCAGCAGTGCCGTTTGCATTTCCGCTGCATCATCTTCGCCACTGCCGACGTAGCATACCTTTCTGCCATCGCTTTGCAGCTCCCCGATCAAGTCAGCCCCACCTTGCCCGGTACTTGCATTGAAACAGCCATCCAGCCCCCATTCTGTCACCAGCTCTTGCCCTAATGCATCCTCATCGGTATTAATCAGTATATACAGGGCAAGTGGGTTGGATGAGGGCGTAAGATCCTGCGAGTAGCGCTGACGCAAGGCGTACATGACCTCCCGTATCTGCGACCGGGGTACAGGGTCGTTAAAAATTCGGCCGTCGAAAATCAATGTGTCAATCTGCATAGCCCGTTCCAGGGCACCCGCTTGTGTGATCAAAATACCCTGTTGGATGGCCTGTTGGCCTAACCGTTGCCCGGTATAAGGCCCAAGATTACGCAGGTGGGCACCAAAAGTGGTGGTCAGAAAAGCGGCCGCCCGGTTAACCCCCATCATGGGTACGGTCAGCACGAATGTGGCAAACATCCAGGGGGCCATGTGTTCACCATGACGTTCGCCAATCTGCTGCATGTGGCTCGGACTACCTGCCGCCTGTTCCAGCACGGCATGGAACTGGTCGGGAAGTTGCGAGGCCGTGCCACAGGTTTCCCGTAACACCCGCTGAAATTCTTCTTCATTACGCACAAATTGCCTATAGCTGAAAGCATGCAAAACAGCATCCAGAGAAGCAATGAAGGTATAGCCCATAGCTACACAAACTGTAACACGGGTCGCCGTCAGTACCTGGTCATTGATGCGGCGCTCCTTGCCCACTTTGTGCCAGGCTGCTTTAAAAATGGGCGCAAAAACATACAGCATCATGGGTACGCTGACAATGCCCAGTAAGGGAGCCCGCAACAAAACACCTGATGTTGCCAGACTTAACGACGCTGAGGCGATCGCCAACGTCTGATCGTTTTTTTTCATCGCTGCGGACACCGATTTTTTTTTCGATCGATTAAGGCGGTCAGACAACTTTACAAGCAAAAAGGCTTTGCCACCTGCATAAAGCACCGTACCAGCAATAACGACGGGGAGAAATAGCATGGTTTAATCTCGTTCCGTTAAATTACGCCCATTTGCGCATGATCTGTTCCAGTTCCTGCAGGTCGAAGGGCTTGGTAAAAAAGTCGTTCATCCCTGCCGCTATGCAGCGGTCCCTTTCGCTTTTGATCGCATGGGCCGTCAAGGCGATAATCGGCAAGTTAGTATATCCCATGGCGCGTATTTTTCGAGTTGCCTCGTAGCCATCTATATGCGGCATACTGACATCCATAAACACCATGGCAAACGGTTGACCCGATTTATGCAAAATATCCAGTGCCTCCTGCCCATCCGAAGCCAGTGTGACACGGACATGACGGGCTTCCAGAAAACGACGGATGACGAAACAGTTGATTTCATCATCATCCACCAGAAGGATATGCTTGGAGGCTATAACCGGTGAAATTTGCACCGGAACAGATTGCGTAGCGGGCTGTTTATCCACCTTTGCCTGCCTGGCATAACTCAGGGTGAAGAAAAAGCGGCTGCCTATGCCCGGCTTGCTCTCCACTTCCAGTTCGCCGCCCATAGCGCGGACAAGACGTTGACTGATGACCAACCCTAAACCCGATCCGCCATAATACTTGCTTGTCCTGCAGTCTGCTTGGGCAAAAGGCTGGAACAGGCGCTGCAATTGTGCCGAATTGATGCCAATCCCCGTATCGCTGATCTCAAAATAAAGTGTCAGGATTGCATCCGTACTGGAATCCTGTTCACGGATGGATACATCAACGCACCCCCGTTCAGTAAACTTGATGGCATTGCCTGCCAAATTAAGCAACACCTGCGCCAATCGAGTAGCATCGCCCACGACGCAGTCACTCCCGCCAACTCGCTGATGACACGTAAAGTTCAACCCCTTTCGGCTCGCCTGATCGTGTAAAATGTTTTTAATGTCGTTCAAAATATCAGCCAGGTGGAAAGCTTCCTGGGCAATGCCAATGCCTACCTGCTCAATCCTTGAAAAATCCAGGATACCGTTAATCAGCCGCAGCATGTGGCGGGAAGAGACCTCCAGCTTGTTTATGTAGTCCTGTTGCTCTGTATTTAATGGTGTCATGCTCATCAGGGAGCTGAGTCCAATAACGGCATTCATCGGTGTACGCAACTCATGGCTTATGGTCGTAAGAAAATCGGTTTTAGCCGTGTTTTCGATTTGCATCTGTTCATTTTTTTTACGCTGCTCATGAATGCGGTCCACTTGGGTTAATGACAGCAGCAGTACAAATCCCAGAAAACCAAAGTTCAGAAAATATGGGGTGTAGGCAGCCGTCCTTAATACCAGCAGCCCACCCAAAATGGCAGGCATCGTTGCCAAAAAGAGCACCAACACTGCCAGGATGAAACTGCGGGCAATACGGTAGCCCCGATGTACAGCCAACACTGTGGCAAGCACCACCAGTGGCAGCAGCGCAATGCCCATTATATTAGGCACTAAGGCCGTAAACGGGGTAAAGACCCGTACCCCAATTAAGCCAATTGCCGCCCAGATAAAGATGACAAAAACTTTATCCAGCCGCGGAACATAACGGTCGGTCTGGATGAGCTGACGAAAAAAATGCAGGCCAAAGGCAATCGCCAGCATGGAAGGAATCGGACGAAGTTGCAGATAGAGTTCCTGCCCGATGATAAGTGGAACTAGGCGATGGTCCACTTCCAGCGCCAAGGCAACAATGAAACCGGCAAGGCTGAAATAGCTTCTGTCGCGAAAGCTAAAAAACAGGAACAGGTTGTAGGCCGCCAAAGACAAAATTCCCCCTGTTGCGAAGCCAGACAGTACATCCTCAAGTTCCAGCTTGCCGCCGGGATCTTCAAGCATTTCCAGTGAGGGTGATACCGGCTGGCTAGCCATCCTGTCCGTCAATGACAGTGTGGCGGGGGCTGCCACCATTGCCCTCAAACTCAGTGACAACAGCAACATAAAGGACAGGAATATGAACAAACGGATATTCATAAGCCCTACCCCTCTTTCACGGCTTTCTCACAAAAAATTCAACGTGCCCAAGTGCTGAAATAATAACCATAAATTTTTCAAAGCTGGTTTAAAAATACGCGATGCCATTGATTGGCCAACTGAATTAACAAAAACGACAGTAATTAATGGGTGCCGCTTGTCTGTGTCAGTCAATTTTTTATGGGAAAGTGGAGCCCCATTTTCAGAGTAGCGCTGTAAAAATGTTAAGAAATGTTAACTGATGTTACGCACCCGCCACTAAAAAATGTGTATTATTTCCCAATGGAAAAAGAAAAATTAGATTTATACACAGACTTTTTGATCTGCAACAGC
>SBAV01000033.1 GCA_005239965.1 Methylobacter tundripaludum | reverse complement strand
TTTTTTTACCTTAAAATTACACTTACAAGCAAAATGTCAATCGGCATTTGTGGCAACACGTTGATTTTATTATTTTAATTGTCGCACAAAATACCTTGTCAATTGGTTTTTAATTGATTCAATAGCTTTTCGGCGGCGCTTTTCTCCGAGAAAGTTTGTTCCGACTTTACGATATTTTCCAATATTTCAACCGCTTTTTGCTTGTCGTCATTAGCGGCATGGGCCTGTGCCAAATGGAATTGCATATCATTGTCTTTGGGTGCAGTGGCGGTGGCTTTTTCGAGCACTGTCAAGGCTTCTTTAAGTTGCCCTTGTTTCAATAAAATATAACCGTAGGTATCCGTAATAGCGGCGGCATCGGGTGCCAACGTGTGGGCTTTTTTCGCCAATTCCAATGATTTTGGGTTATTTTGCTGCGAATATAACCAGGCCAGGTTATTTAAGGCCAGTGCATTATCGGCCTGTTGACTCAATATGGCTTCATAATGCAACTGTGCCTGGTTTAAATTATTTTGCTGCTGGTAAAGTATTGCCAATTTAAAGTGAAGCGCAGGATTCTTGTTATCTTTTAAGGATTCTGCATCCAACAGCGCGATGGCCTCAGGCAACTTGCCTTGAGACTGCATGATGTCTGTTATCTTAAACAATACGTTAATGTTCGGTTCGATTTTGTACACCTGCTGATACTGCCCGATGGCTTTATCCCATTGCTTATCAGACAGAAACACGTCGCCCTTGAGTAACTTCCCAATGGCTAGTTTTGGAAACTGTTTTTCTATTTTTTCAGAGATCGCCAACGCTTCCGGATTGCGTTTTAACTTGATAAAATAAGCGGCTTTATACACATCAGCCTGTGGGTTATTGGCGTCGATTTTTAATGTTTCATCCAGTAATTGCAGAACTTCTTTTTCTTTTTCGGGTTTGTTGCTCATCAACTTGGCCAATAACAAGCGATGATTAATATCGCGCGTTTCTTGCTTGATGATTTGTTTTAGGGTTTGTTCGGCTAAATCTTGTTTGTTGTTTGCAATCTGCGCTCCAGCAAGTACCGATAATGCACGCGTATTGCCACTGTGACGCTTAACCATATCATCAGCCAGCGTTAGTAGCTTTTCGGGTTGTTTTTGTGAAACGTAAAAACGCCCTAAGACACTGACAAGTTCCATTTCTTGCGTAATATTGCCTTTAACCTTGTCATGCCCAGACTGAAGTATACGCTCCACCATGTCATTGTTTTTTTGTTTGTGGGCAACATCAGCCAATATCAGGTAGGCACTGGTCAGTTTGTCATTTATGGCCAAAATTTTATTGGCGTGTTCCCGGGTTTTGTTCAAATCGCCTGCATCCAGGGCTAATTTGGCCAGACCTAGCTGGGCTACGAGATTGTTTTTATCCAAATCAATGGCTTTTTGATAGCTTTGCTGGGCCCCTGTGGGGTTCTTTTTAAGCGTTTCCAGTAAGGCTTGTAAATTGTGGAATTGTGGCTCATTAGGCGATTGCTTCAGCAATGTGGCAATTTTATTTTGCGCGTCGTCGAGTTTATTTTGCTTGAGTAAATTTAGCACTTCAAAATAGCGCTCTTTTTTACTATCGATTTCCGAGTGTTGCAATGAATTCAGAATCGACGATTTACCGGGGACACTCTCTGGCGTACCTTGATCCAAACCCTCAAAATTGCTTTGCGAGTGGTCAAGCGAATCAAAATTGGCTGCAAAGACCAGGGGGCTGGAAGACAGTAACCCTAGAATCACTAGGGCAAGGCTGTGTTTTAGCTGGCTTTTTTTGTTTTTCATCGGGGATTGTCCTAATTAAATCAATTTCTATTTATGTGCAAATAGCTTATTAAGTCGTACTTATTCACCTCCCCCTTGAAAAGGGGGGATTTGAGGAGGGATTTTGTCATAAAACCTCCCCTAACCCCTCCTTTTCAAAGAGGGGGACTGAATAATTACATTAAGTCTAGTCGTCTTTTTGCCTTACATGATTTAATGCCTCAACTTGGCATACGCCTACAATTTTTAAGTTTAACTCACATCCAAAATGTTTAGGATGGTTTTGCGCAGTTGCTCCTGTTTGCTAGGATCACTGATGGGATGCAATTGTTGGTCGGTGATGTAAAACATATCTTCTGCGCGACTGCCGATGGTGGTAATTTTTGCGCTGTGCAGGTTTATACCCTCCTGTATAAAAGCTTGGCCAATCCTCGACAATAAGCCGGCATAATCTGTGGTGATCAATTCCAGCACGGTGTAGCGGTTTAAAGGCTCGCTGTGAAACTGAATTTGGGTTGGAATGGGGAAGTACTTGGCTTGCCGCGATAAACGGTGAATATTTTTGCCTTCTTTTACCTCTTTGTGCAGCAGATTATGCCGCAAAGTCGTACAAATATGTGCTTCCCTAAAAGATTCGTTCAGCGGTTCGCCGGATTGTTCGAGCACCTGGAAACTGTTGAGTACATAGTTATCCTGGGTGGTAATAATGCGGGCATCCAGAATGGTGAGTCCGAGCTGGTCCAGCGTCGCAGTACTGATTGAAAATATTCCGCCTTCATCATGCGCGTACACAAACACTTCGGCGCTGCCACGTCGCGTTTGCACGCGTAACAGCACCAAAGGCAGATCGTCTTCGGTAGAGGGGGCAATGGCCATGGTGTGCCAGGCGATTTCATCGGCAGAATAGCGTAAAAAATAATCATCGCTGGTGTGTTGCCAGGCTTTATCGATAACCGGTTCAGATAGGCCGAGTTTAAGCAGTTCATCCCGGGCTTCTTTTTTATTTTCAAGCGAGCGATCTGCAATAGCGACCGGATTTTGCAAACCTTTGCGCAAAGCTTTATGGGTCAGTGCGTACAGTTCTTTCAGCAAGGCATCTTTCCAGGAATTCCATAGCTCAGGATTGGTTGCGCGTATATCGGCTACTGTCAGCAGGTATAAGTGATTCAGGTATTCAATACTGCCTACTTTTTGTGCGAATTCGTGGATAATATTTGGATCACTGATGTCTTTGCGTTGTGCGGTCATGGACATAATCAAATGATTGCGAACCAGCCAGGTTATCAGTTTGGTGTCATGCGAGGACAAGTCGTGCTGTAGGCAAAATTCTTTGGCAATTACTTCTCCCAGCATGGAATGATCGCCGTTTTTGCCTTTGGCAATGTCATGGAACAAGGCGGCAAAATACAGTATTTCCGGCTTGGTGGTCAGTAGGCAAATGTCGTTGCAAAAAGGCAGTTCATGCCGGTGTTTTTCCAGCGAAAAACGCCGTAAATTACGAATCACAAACAAGGTGTGCTCATCAACGGTGTAGATGTGGAACAAATCGTATTGCATCCGCGCAACAATATTGGCGAAAGCAGGTAAGTAAGCGGCCAGCACGCCATAGCGGTTCATGCGGCGAAGTTGCGTGGTCAGGCCATGCGGTTGACGAAATATGTCAACAAACAAATGGTTAAAGACCTTGTTCTCACGAAAATCCTGATCGATTAAATTCAGGTTTTTGCGAATCAGGCGTATGGTTGTCGCCCTGATGCCTTTTAATGCCGTGTTTTGTTGGAGTATGAGAAAAATTTCCAGCAAAGCCGCTGGATGGCGTTCGAAAACGCTGTCGTCTATGGCTTCAAGATAACCATTGACGGTAACAAATTTGTCGTTGAAAGGCTGGGCCATGCGTGCGGTTCCGCCCGTCACAAAGCGCTCGTGAAACAATTGCAACAACATTTCGTTGAGACGTTCAAGCCCTTGCACGGTTTTAAAATAAAACTGCATGAATCGTTCGACATCTTGGTTGTATTGCTGGTTTTCTGTTTTAAAGCCAAATTGTTCGGCCAGATCACGCTGATAATCAAAAATAAGCCGGTCTTCTGCGCGTTTGGTCAATAAATGTAAAGCGTACCGTATGCGCCATAATACCTCAAGCGCCGCAACCAATTCCGCGTATTCTGATTCAGGTAAAAAGTCGTATTTGATCAGTTCCTTGAGCGTAGCCGCATTGTAATGCCGCTTAAAGACCCAGGAAATCACTTGCCGGTCACGTAAGCCCCCAGGGCCTTCTTTGACATTGGGTTCAAGGTTATAGGCGGTGTTATGAAATTTGGCGTATCGCAAACGCTGCTCTTCCATTTTGGCGGCAAAAAAACGGTCAGACGGCCACATTTTATCGGGGGTAATTTGTGACCTGAGTGTTTTATACAGGACGGTGTTGCCGGCAATCAGCCGGTTTTCCATCAGGCTGGTCATGATGGTCTGGTCATTTTTTGCGATTTCTACGCATTCTTGGATGGTCCGTACACTGTGGCCGGGCTTAAGGCCAATATCCCAAAGAAATGTGAAGAAATTCGCCAGTGCCTCATGGACGGAGATATCTTCGGAAGGCAGGAGCCCAACGATATCAATATCGGAATACGGAAACAATTCTTTTCGGCCATAACCTCCAACCGCTATTAAGCATAGTTGTTGCGCCTGTTTGCCGAGAAAATGCTGCCAACACACACTGAGGATTTTGTCTATGAATGCCGATTTTTCGATCAGTAGCTTTGACACCGACTGATGGGGATCAAATTTTTGTTGAAGCTCCTCATTTTTGTATTTTATCAACTGTCGGAATTGCTGGATGCTGCTTGGATCATCAAACAAAGAAGCCGTAATGTATGCGTTAGCGTTGTTCACAGCTCTTCCTGGCGTAAGGTTAAAATTTCATAACCTTCCGGGGTAACCAGAACGGTATGTTCCCATTGTGCGGAAAGACTGTGGTCTTTGGTTATTGCCGTCCAGCCATCACCTAAAACTTTGACATGCCGTTTGCCCAAATTAAGCATAGGTTCAATAGTAATAATCATGCCCGATTTCAATTCCTCACCTTTGCCGGTCTCACCATAATGCAACACATGGGGTGGCTCATGGAAACTTTTGCCGATACCGTGACCGCAAAAATCCCGTACTACGGAATAGCGATGCGATTCTGCGTATTGTTGTATTGCATGGCCAATATCGCCCAGCCGCGCTCCGGGACGTACTTGTTGTATGCCCAAAAACATCGCCTCGCGCGTCACATTCACCAAGCGCCTGGCATGAGGGTTGACATCGCCGATACAAAACATCTTGCTGGTATCGCCGTGGTATTCATCTTTAATAATAGTGATATCAATGTTGACGATATCGCCGGATTTGAGTTTTTTCTCGCTAGGAATACCGTGGCAAACCGTATGGTTGATTGATGTACATATGGACTTTGGAAAGCCGTGGTAATTGAGCGGAGCTGGGATGGCTTGTTGTGCCTCGACAATGAAATCGTGGCAGAGTTTGTCCAGTTGATTGGTGGTGACGCCGGGTACGACATAAGGCGCAATCATATCCAGAACATCTGCTGCCAATTTACCTGCAATACGCATTTTTTCGATTTCACTTTCGGTTTTAATAATGATACTCATAGAGGTAATGAAAAGTCTCGTTTCCTTTGTGTTTGTCAGTCAGTAATTGTTCAGTTCCCTCTTTGAAAAAGAAGAGGGTTGGGAGATCTTAAATAAATCCCCTCGATCCCCTTTTACCCTAAAGGGCACAAGTCAAAGCGGGGAGGCAAATGCCTGCGGTAGTAATGAATTCTCAATGAGTGGGCTGTTTAACCGTCCGAGTTTAACAGAGATTGGCTTGTTGTAAAAAGCTTATTATGATATAAAGGCAAGTTGTTTTAACAAAAAAATACTCACGCTTATCGTCACGTTTGGTAGGGTGCCGACTCGTTTCCGGGTTGGTTACTGAACGGGGTAGGTGGAGGCTTAACCCTGATCGGGCAAAGTCCCGACTTTAAATCTTAGGAGAAATTAATGGCAGCAGTATCCATGCGTCAAATGCTTGAAGCGGGTGTTCATTTTGGGCACCAAACACGTTATTGGAATCCGAAAATGGCAAACTATTTGTTCGGTTCACGTAACAAAATCCATATTATCAATTTGGAAAAAACGCTTCCAATGTTTAACGACGCGATGAATTATCTGGGTCAGATGACCGCTAACAAGGGTACTATCTTGTTTGTGGGCACCAAAAAAGCGGCGCGTAAAGTTGTTGCCGAAGAGGCGCAACGTTGCGGTATGCCTTATGTCAACCACCGCTGGCTGGGTGGCATGATGACCAACTTTAAAACCATCAAAAAATCAATTGGCCGCCTTAAAGAACTGGAAGCCATGAAAACCGATGGCACGCTCTATCAACGCTTTGGCAAAAAAGAAGCGTTAGGTATGGAACGCGAACTGGAAAAGCTGGAACGCAGTCTTGGCGGCATTAAAGACATGAAAGGCATTCCTGATGTTATTTTCGTACTTGATGTCGGCTACGAAAAAAATGCGATCAGTGAAGCCAAAAAATTGGGTATTCCCGTTGTTGGTATCGTTGATTCCAATAACTCACCTGAGCTCATTGATTATGTCATTCCAGGGAACGATGATTCCATTCGCGCAGTAAAGCTGTATTGCGAAAGTGTTTCGGCCGCTGTGCTGGATGCTAAGTCAGCTGCGCCAGGCCTGTCGGCAAAAGCCGATGATTTCGTTGAAGAAGCCGAGAGCGCAGCCGAGTAAGTCAGCTGATTCTCTTTTGCAAGCCTTAGTTTTGCAAATCAAGCAATTAAATTATTAGTGAGCTACATGACGCCTCCTCACGGGGGCGTTTTTTATAGTGACCAACATTTTCTTAATGAGGATACAAAGAATGGAAATTAGTGCGGGTATGGTTAAAGAACTGCGTGAAAGAACGAGTTCTGGCATGATGGAATGTAAAAAGGCTTTGGTTGAAGCCAACGGTGATATGGAGCTTGCTATCGAAAACATGCGTAAATCAGGCCTGGCCAAAGCAGACAAAAAAGCTGATCGCATTGCTACGGAAGGCATTATTGGCGTAAAAGTCAGCGAAGATGGCAAATCGGTCGCCATTGTTGATGTGAATTGTGAAACCGATTTTGTGGCCAAATCGCCTGATTTTGTCGGCTTTGTTAACAATTTGCTACCGGTATTATTGTCATCCAATATTGCAACAGACGAACAACTGTTATCTACAGCGTTAGATGGCGTTATTGTTGATGAAGTACGTCGTGGCTTGATTTCTAAATTGGGCGAAAACATCACCATCCGGCGTTTCCAAACCTTCCGTACTGAACAAGGTGGCGTAGCGTGTTATTTACACGGTAGTAAAATTGGCGTTATTGTTGAACTGACGGCAGCCAATAGCGAGTTGGGCAAAGATATTGCCATGCACATCGCTGCCAGCAAGCCCACTTTTGTTTCTGAAGATCAGGTATCAGCAGACCTTATTGAAAAAGAAAAAGAAATCTTTATCGCGCAATCTGCTGAAAGCGGAAAACCCGCTGACATTATTGAAAAAATGGTGGCCGGGCAAATTAGAAAGTTTTTGGCGGAAATCACTTTACTGGGCCAACCTTACATCAAAGACGATAAAATGACTGTTGCCAAACTGCTTGAGTCAAAAGCCAATAGCGTTGTTCGTTTTACCCGCTTCCAGGTCGGAGAAGGCATCGAAAAGAAGGTAGAAAACTTTGCCGAAGAAGTAATGGCCCAAGTCAGAGGCAGTTAAATCCGCCTGTCAATACAGGTACTCTTGCTAATACATGGAATCCAAAGCTATGACCAAACCAATTTGCCAAAGAATTTTACTTAAGTTGAGCGGTGAGGCTCTCATGAGTCAAGGGGGTGGCAGTATTGATCCCGATATTGTTAATCGTCTGGCTACCGAGATTAAAGCCTTATGCGATATGGCTATTCAGGTAGGTTTGGTGATTGGCGGCGGCAACATCTTGCGCGGCTCGGAAAGGGCAGCGCAAGGCATGGACAGGGTGTCCAGTGACCACATGGGGATGCTGGCCACGGTGATCAATGCCTTGGCCATGCAGGATGCGCTGGAAAAACATGGCCAACCCGTTAGGGTCATGTCCGCGCTAAAAATTAACCAGGTCTGCGAAGATTACATTCAACGCCGTGCCATTCGGCATCTGGAAAAAGGCCGGGTCGTCATTTTCGCAGCCGGTACAGGCAACCCGTTTTTTACCACCGATTCGGCAGCCAGTCTTAGGGCCATTGAAATTAAGGCCAATTTGATGATTAAGGCCACTAAGGTCAAAGGCGTTTATTCGGCTGATCCTGAGAAAGTAAAAGATGCGGTCTTTTATCCCCGCTTAACGTATAACGAAGCGCTCGATCAGCGCCTTAACGTAATGGATACCACCGCCCTGGTGCTGTGCAGGGATAACCAGATGCAGATGCGTGTCATGAACATTTTTGAACAAGGCGCAGTCATGAGGCTGATGCTGGGTGAGGATGTAGGCTCTCTTATTCAATGAGGAACACACAATGATTAACGATATTCATCACAATGCTACAACACGCATGAGCAAAAGCATCGAAGCGTTGAAGCATGAATTTTCAAAAATAAGAACAGGCCGGGCACATCCGAGCCTTTTAGATCAAATCAGCGTATCCTATTACGGTACGGATTCGTCCATATCCCAAGTGGCCAATGTTGCTGTCGAAGATGCCCGCACCTTGACAATTACGCCTTGGGAAAAAAACATGGTGAGCGTGATCGAAAAAGCCATCATGAAATCAGATTTGGGGCTAAATCCAGCCACCAATGGTATGGTGATTCGTATACCGTTGCCCTCCCTGACTGAAGAGCGTCGGCGTAGTTTGGTCAAAGTCGTGAAACAGGAAGCTGAAAATGGCCGCGTGGCCATTAGAAATATTCGCCGCGATGCCAATTCAGAAATAAAAGATGCCTTGAAAGAAAAAATGATTTCTGAAGATGAAGCACGTGCTGCCGAAGAGAAAATTCAAAAATTAACCGATCAATACATAAAAGATGTGGAAAAATTGCTGGAAGCAAAAGAGGCCGACTTACTGTCGATCTAAAGGGGATTTAAAATAATGTCGGCTGATGGTATTGACCCTTCAGGGTTAAAAAAGGATAACCCGCGCCATATTGCCATTATCATGGATGGTAATGGCCGTTGGGCACAGAAACGGTTTATGCCGCGAGCCATCGGCCATCAAGCTGGCGTTAAGGCGGTAAGAAAAATTGTTGAGTATTGTGCGAAGCATAACATTGAGGTGTTAACTTTATTTGCCTTTAGCAGTGAAAATTGGCGCCGACCCCAGGATGAGGTTTCATTGTTGATGGAGTTGTTTATGGCGACACTCGGACGTGAAATCAGCAAGCTTGACCGCAACAATATCCGCCTGCGCTTTATCGGCGACCGTTCATTATTTCCCGAAAAATTGCAGGATAAAATGACCGAAGGTGAAAGGAAAACCCAGGACAATACCGCATTGACGCTGGTGATTGCGGTAAATTACGGCGGTCACTGGGATATGTGTCAGGCTTTTCAGCAGGTCGCAGCAGAACTGCTTGCCGGGACTTTAACACTTGAGGATATTAACCCGCAGCTGATGAACCAATATCTTGCTACAGCCGATTTGCCAGAGCCCGATTTATTCATCAGAACCGGTGGCGAGCAACGCATCAGTAATTTTTTACTGTGGCAACTGGCCTACACTGAACTTTATTTTACGCCGACTTTATGGCCGGATTTTGACCAAGACTCACTCGCAGAAGCTATTCAGAGTTTTAAAACCCGCGAAAGACGCTTTGGCCATACCAGTGAACAAGTGCGCACTCAATCAGTTTCCCTATAACTTAAATGTGAATTTATAGCATGTTATTACAGCGAATTATAACAGCATCAATCCTCGTTCCGTTGGTTGTGCTGGCAGTATTCAAATTACCCACTGAGTATTTTTCATTGATTTTTGCTCTCATCATGCTTTTGGGTGCATGGGAATGGGTTAATCTTGCCGATATATCAACAGCGTTCAAACGTGTGCTGTTTTTTCTTCTGTTGATTTTGCCTATGCTGGTCATTCATTTTTGGACACAAATTCTTGAACTGGCATCGCTGACGTTTGATCTGCCTACTATCAGGGATTACTCAGGTGTCCTCGAATGGCTGGTGGTACCACCGGTATTGTTTTGGCTGGTGATGATGGTGTTAATTAGAAATGCACCTACCAGCATATTGAATATCCAGTTAAAGCCGCGTAATAAATTATTGCTGGGCGTGTTTATATTAACAGCGGCATGGATGTTTTTATCGCGTCTTCGAAGCTTATATGATCCCAGTATGACTTTGTACTTCTTCATATTGATATGGGGCGCTGACATTTCTGCTTATTTTGTCGGCAGAAAATATGGCACAACCAAGTTATCCCCGGAAATCAGTCCGGGAAAAACGGTTGCGGGCATGTACGGTGCGTTAGCCGCTGCTGTGGTGTGCGCCATTGTCTTGGGTCTGATTTTTGAATTTAACATCGTTTTCATCATGGATTTTGTGTTATTGTCAACAGTAACCGTACTGATTTCCATTTATGGCGATTTATTTTTCAGTGTCGTCAAGCGCCAGCGTGGCGTGAAAGACACCGGTTCGTTACTGCCGGGCCATGGTGGAATTTTGGACAGGCTCGACAGCCTCATTGCATCCGTGTCTTTCTTTTACGCAGGACTTTACCTCATATACAGGACGATTACATGAAAGGTATCTGTATCTTGGGAGCAACCGGATCGATTGGTGTCAGTACGTTAGATGTTGTCACTCGGCATCCACACCTGTACAAGGTGGTTGCATTAACGGCCAACCATAATATTGATACCTTGTATGAGCAGTGTTTACAACATCAGCCGGAATATGCCGTTGTTGTTGATGAAAACAAGGCCGCGCTGTTTAAAGATAAACTTGAAAATACCGCAATTGCCGGTATAAAAGTATTATCGGGCAAGCAAGCCTTAGAGCAAGTTGCCACGTTGGATAATGTTGATTCGGTCATGGCCGCTATTGTTGGCGCCGCTGGATTATTGCCCAGTTTGGCAGCGGCAAAGGCCGGTAAAACGGTGTTGTTGGCTAACAAAGAAGCCTTGGTGATGTCCGGGGATATTTTTATGCAGGCTGTTGCCGAATCGGGCGCCCAGTTATTGCCCATAGACAGCGAGCATAATGCCATATTCCAGTGTATGCCGGCCGCTTATAAAGCGGGGGCAACAGAAAAACAGGCCCGGCGCATTTTGTTAACCGCATCCGGAGGCCCTTTCAGGCAAATGCCAATTGAACAAATGGCGCAGGTAACGCCCGATCAGGCGGTAGCCCATCCCAATTGGGATATGGGCAAGAAAATTTCCGTCGATTCTGCTACCATGATGAACAAGGGCCTGGAAATGATTGAAGCCTGTTTGTTGTTCGCCATGAATCCCGATCAGATTCAGGTGGTCATTCATCCGCAAAGCGTGATCCACTCGATGGTGGATTATGTGGATGGTACGGTTTTGGCGCAGATGGGCAACCCCGACATGCGCATCCCGATTGCCCATGCCTTGGCATGGCCAGAGCGTTTTGAATCGGGGGCCAAACCCTTGAATATTTTTGAAGTGGGGCGCATGGACTTTGAAGAACCGGATCTGGAGCGGTTTCCCTGTTTACGGCTTGCTTATAAGGCCATTGCTGCCGGTGGCATCATGCCAACGGTGTTAAATGCAGCCAATGAAATTGCTGTTGCATCATTTTTAGACGAACAGATTCGCTTTACCGATATCCCGGTTGTGATTGAGGCATGTATGGATAAGTTTGATGCTACCAGTGCCGATAATCTGGATATTATTCTGGATGTAGATCAGAAAGCCAGGTTAACATCCCAAAAAATCATTGCTGAGCTGAGTTAATGGATTTTTTACATACACTTTTCTATTTCATTATTGCCATCGGCATACTGGTTTCATTCCACGAATTCGGCCATTTTTGGGTTGCGCGTCAGTGTGGCGTCAAGGTGATCCGCTTTTCGGTGGGATTTGGCAAAGTGTTATGGTCTTATCAGAAAGCGTCTGATGCCACAGAATATGTATTATCGGCCATCCCGTTAGGTGGCTACGTTAAGATGGTCGATGAGCGTGAAGGCGAAGTTAAAGAAGAAGACTTGCCGTTTGCATTTAACCGCCAATCCTTGCCAGTCAGAACTGCAATAGTGGCAGCAGGGCCGTTGTTTAACTTGGCTTTGGCGGTAGTATTTTTTTGGACTGCCCTGGTTATCGGGGAAACCGGTATGAAGCCTATTCTGGGCAAGGTAGAGCAGGGCACCATAGCGGCGCAATCTGGTTTCATGGAAGGTGAGGAAATCATTGCCATAGGCAACAAGCCAACGCCAACATGGTCTGAAGCCATGAGTGTACTTATGTCTAAAGCACTGGATGGCGATGAGGATATTAACGTAACTGTAAAAGATGCTAATCAGCTACAAAACACCCGAAAACTGACAATTCTGAAAGAAGATACCAAAAGTGCCGATCTGTTATACAACCGATTGGGTCTTAAACCGTGGTCACCAAAATTAAAACCGGTTATAGGCGAAGTGCTCCCCAACGGCGCAGCCTTGGCAGCCGGATTACAAAAAAACGATGTAATCATCAGCGCCGATGATAAGCCTATACAAGAATGGATGCAGTGGGTCTCTTATGTGAAAGGGCATCCCAATGTTGCCATTAACCTGGTTATTGATCGGGCAGGTGTGCGTTCGCAACGTACCGTGATACCTAAAGGCATATCTGCCGGTGATAAAATTGAGGGTCAAATTGGGGCAACCGTTGCCATTCCCGAAGATCTGATTAAATCAATGACAGTGGAATACAGCTTGTCGCCACTTGCTGCCATACCCGCTGCACTGGAGACTACCTATTATTATTCGTTTACAACGTTAAAAATGATGGGGAAGATGTTGATCGGCAAAGCTTCGGTCGAAAATTTGAGTGGCCCCATCAGTATTGCCCAATATGCCGGTCAGTCTGCAACTATGGGGTTGGTGCATTTTGTAAAATTTATGGCTTTTGTCAGCGTCAGCTTAGGCGTATTAAATTTATTGCCCATACCGGTTTTGGATGGTGGGCATTTGGTATTCTTTGCGATTGAGGGGATTAAAGGCCAACCTGTTTCAGAGCGCGTCCAACTTTTTTTTCAACAGATTGGTATGACCTTGTTGGTATCATTAATGATTTTGGCAATGGTGCTGGATGTACAGCGCTTATTTGACTAACATTAGGCCTGCCCAAAATAAGTAAAACACCTTTCTATTTTAGCCGTACACTTAACTTTAAAACTAGTCGAGAATTCCATGAGAAAACTTATTAATCTAGCCGCTTTATCAGTGCTGACGCTGGCTTTGCCTACCGCTAATGCTGATGAAGCTGCGGTCAGAAAAGCCGTGACAACTTCCATGCCCACAGTAAAAATCGAATCCATTAAGCCTTCCGAAGTTAAGGGGCTGTATGAAGTCATGGTCGGTGCCAACATATTTTATGTTTCTGATGACGGTAAATATTTACTGCAAGGAAGGCTGGTGGATGTGGCGGCGCGTAAAGATTTGACTGAAGAGAAATTAAGCGGCGGTCGCTTGAAGGCGCTAGAAAAAATCGGCAAAGACAACATGATTATTTTCAAGCCTAAAATCGGCAAATATACTGTATCGATATTTACCGATATTGACTGTGGTTATTGCCGTAAATTACATTCGGAAATCGATCAATACATGGCTGAAGGGATCACTATACAATACCTGCTTTTCCCAAGAGCTGGAAAGGGTTCTGATTCCTATAATAAAGCGGTTGCGGTTTGGTGTGCCAAAGACCGCAATGCGGCATTAACGGCTGCCAAAAAAGATCAGAACATAGAGATGAAAACCTGTGATAATCCGGTTGATAAACACATGCAGTTGGCCAGTGATTTTGACGCCAAAGGCACACCAATGATTGTCACTGGAAAAGGCAATATCTTCCCCGGTTACTTACCTGCAAAGCAACTGGCTGAAGCACTAGTAGAAGAAAGCAAGTCGAATTAGGCGTTGTTTGGCTTCGCTACCAGAGACGCAAGCTTTTGCGTCTCTGCACAACCTCACCCTAAAGATATTATTCTTCGTTTTTAGGTGAGGGCTTTAAGTCGATAAAGCAACTCTAACGCCCGCTTAGGGCTCAGTTCATCCGGTTTGACATCTTCAAGGAGACTGACTACCGGGTGGCGATCATTCGATAAAAACAAATCCAACTGATTAAAACCATTTGCATCCACCTGTTTTTCAAGGGTTACCGTATCTTCCAGATGCCGTAATTTTGTTTTAGCCTTGTCAATTACAGCGTGTGGCACGCCCGCCAAAGCCGCCACTTGCAAACCGTAACTTTGGTTAGCGGGGCCATCTTTTACGGCATGTAGAAAGATGATCTTGTCGCCGTGTTCCATCGCATCCAGATGCACGTTATGGATGGTTTTTTGTTCGCTGGCCAGGATGGTTAACTGATGTTACGCAGTCCGTAATTTTTGTAATTCAGCATAGGCTATCTGGTTTGCTTTTATGAACAGCTTTGTTCGTAGCGCAAAATGGTTGGCC
>SBAV01000317.1 GCA_005239965.1 Methylobacter tundripaludum | reverse complement strand
CTTCGGTAGATATCAATTTAATTTTATCGCGCATGATTTTATCTCCTTAAATTAAGCTTTAATGCCGTTTTTGCGCAAATCCGCCAACACAGCGTCTATGCCCTTTTTATCAATGATACGCATCCCCTTAGCGGAAAGCCGAAGACGAACCCAACGGTTTTCACTTTCTACCCAAAATCTGTGGTGTTGCAGATTAGGCAAAAAACGTCTTTTGGTTTTATTGTTTGCGTGCGATACATTATTACCGGTAACAGGATGCTTACCCGTTACTTGACATACTCTAGACATGATTATCCTCTTGGCGTGTCCAATACAAAAGTTATCTTACCTTTATACCAAAAAAATGTCTCAAGGTAAATAACAAACTATAATATACGCCAACGATACCTACAAGCCATTACAATGGGACCCTGATGCACATTAAACTCGGCATGGTCATGGATACCATCGATCATATCAATATTAAGAAAGATACCAGTTTTGCCATGCTACTGGAAGCACAAGCACGCGGCTGGGAATTGCATTACATGGAACTTAATGATATTTACTTAAGAAATGGCAGGGCCTATGCCAAAACCCGTACGCTGAAAGTTCAGCGGAACGAACGGCAATGGTACGAATTTATACATGAACAAGATATAGCGCTGGATCAGTTGCAAGTAATTTTAATGCGCAAAGATCCGCCTTTTGACCAAGAGTTTCTGTATGCCACCTATTTACTGGAACTTGCCGAAAGCAGGGGAACTTACGTGGTAAATAAACCTCAATCTTTACGGGATGCTAACGAAAAGTTGTTTACGGCGTGGTTTCCGCAATGTTGTGCAGAAACAGTGGTTACCCGGAATTCTGCTAGAATTAGGGCGTTTCTGGCCGAACAAGGTGAAATCATTTTAAAACCCCTGGACGGGATGGGCGGTGCATCGATTTTTTATGTCCACCCAAACGATTCAAATCTCAGCGTGATTTTGGAAACCATGACCCAACACAATAGCCGTTATGTAATGGCGCAAAAATATCTGCCTGAGATCAAAGATGGCGATAAACGCCTGCTGCTGGTTAACGGTGAACCAATACCTTACTGCCTGGCGCGTATTCCTGCCCAAGGCGAAAGCCGCGGCAATTTGGCCGCCGGTGGCAGTGCCGTCGGGCGGCCCATCACCGAACAGGATCGGTGGATTGCCGGACAAGTCGGACCAACATTACGCGCAAAAGGCTTGGTTTTTGTCGGCCTGGATATTATCGGCAGCAAATTGACTGAAATTAACGTGACCAGCCCAACCTGCGTACAAGAACTGGATCGGCAATTTGGCATTAATATCTGTGCATTATTAATGGATCACATCGAAAATACGCTACAGTAGTTATGACAAACAACGTAATCTTTGACCGCCCGAATTATTCCAACAGTGACTCGCTGTTACTGGCGTTATTTGTCGCGGTAATCGTGCACATTATTGTCGGCATGACGGTTAAGTTCACCACACCGCAGGTAGAAAAAATCAGCCGTTCGTCCATAGATGTCACTTTGACAACTGCACCGGTAAAAAAACCGCCCAAAAAAGCCAAATTTCTGGCTCCTGATAACCAGGAAGGTTCCGGTGATAAGGTCAGAAAAGCAAAACCGCCTGCCCAAAAACTGCCCAGCCATGCCGAACACAACGAGCCGCATGAAAAACCGGTAAAAAAAATACAATCGGAAACCAAAGATGTGCAGGAAATAAAGCACCAGGCTGTGCAAAAAGCCGTAGTTAAAAAGAAATCCGAAAAGAAAGTAGCGACTGCCACCAAACCAGCCGTTGCGCACAAAGTTGAAGAAAGACCACACATCGATGCCGAAACCCTACGGCAACAAATTGCTCAATTGGGGTCGGAAATCAGGTACAATCCTGAAGGCAGTGATGACAATAAAACCAAAACAATAGCTCAGGTCAGCGCCCATAAATTTGTAGCTGCGCAGTACATAAAAGACTGGGAAAGCAAGGTGGAACGCACAGGCAACCTTAATTATCCTGAGGTTGCCGCTAAAAAAGGTTCAAATACGCTGACGATGGATGTCGGCATTAAAGCCGATGGCAGTATCCATAACATCCGTATTCGAAGATCATCAGGCAATCCAGCGCTGGACGAAGCCGCTAAAAACATCGTTAAGATGAGCGCGCCATTTGCACCATTGCCCAGTGTTTTATTGAAAGAACTCCGGGTTTTGGTGATTACCCGAAAATGGAAGTTTTCCGATGAGTCAGGCATGACTACCCCATAACCCCACTTAAAATCAATTACAAATCAAATGGAAATGAGTGGCGCGACTTACTTAAACAACCAATTTATCATCGCAATGCCCAGCTTGACGGATCCTATTTTTTTTCATACCGTAACTTATTTGTGTCAACACAATGAGGAAGGTGCTTTAGGGATTGTCATTAATCGCCTGGCCAATATGAAATTGGGGGAAATATTTAAGCAAATGAATATCCCGGTAACCTCACAGGCCGCAGCCGATATGCCGGTTTTTACCGGCGGGCCGGTGCAGCAACACCGAGGTTTCGTATTGCACACCACGGGTGGTAACTGGGATATGAGCATGGCTGTTTCCGACTCCATTTCGTTGACAACGTCACGTGATGTCATTGAAGCCATTGCTGTCGGTAAAGGCCCTGAGCAATACTTGGTAGCGCTGGGATATGCTGGTTGGGGCGAAGGTCAGCTGGAAAAAGAAATGCTCAATAATACCTGGTTAAATACCCCTTTCGGCAAGCAGGTTTTGTTTGAAACCTCTATCAATATGCGCTGGAGTGCTGCTGCCGGCCAGATCGGCATTGATATTAATCAATTAACAGCTCCCGCCGGGCATGGTTAAGCGCGACCCCCTACTGTCAACAGCCTCCGATACGTATCTTGGTTTCGATTTCGGCAACAAAAAAATAGGTGTTGCCGTAGGGCAAATCACCACCCATAGCGCAAGCCCATTACGCACCCTGCCAGCCATCAATCAGGCGCCAGACTGGCAAGCCATCAGCCAACTTATACAGGAATGGCAACCGGTGGGCCTGGTTGTCGGTGTATCCAAGCAGATTGATGGCTCGGACAACCTTATTACCCCGCGTATGTTAAAATTCTGCCGCCAACTGGAAGGCCGTTACCAACTGCCTGTCTATCAACAAGACGAAACCTTGTCGACATTTGAATCCAAACAAATGTTATTTGATGATGTCAAGGTAAGCGCCACTAAACTTTGGGCGGTGCAAGACCAACTGGCCGCCCAACTTATTTTACAAACCTGGCTAAACAACCGCACGAACAATGACCCTCACTAATTTAAAAATTACCGACTTGCTGGATAATCTTGAAACAAAACTGACCGAAGTACTGATTGCAAGAGGGCTGAACAACCCGTTAATGATCGGCATTCGCACCGGCGGCGTGTGGATTGCTGAAGCCATGCACCAACGCCTGGGTATTCAGGAACCCTTGGGGTTGCTCGATATCGCTTTTTACCGTGACGATTTTTCACAAATCGGCGTACACCCCAATGTCAAACCCAGCCAATTACCGCCAAACATCGAAGGCCGCGATATTATTCTGGTCGATGACGTTTTTTACACCGGACGTACCATCCGTGCTGCACTCAACGAAATTTTTGATTATGGCCGACCCAATCAGGTTGTTTTGGCCGTTCTAATAGAACGTGATGGCCGGCAAATCCCGCTAAGCCCGGATTGTGTTGGCGCCCGCATCAACCTTGATGCAGGCCAGCGCATAAAACTAACCGGCCCGCAGCCGCTTGCCATTCATGTAGAGACCATTGTTGCGGCAGCCTGACATGAGTACCAATATTCAACTGAACTCAGAAGGCAAGCTTAAACATTTCCTGACCATTGATGGCCTGGATAAAAGCCTGTTGACCGAAATTCTCGATACCGCCGAATCATTTGTCGGCATATCCGACCAACAAGTCAAAAAAGTGCCGCTATTGCGCGGCAAATCCATCGTCAATTTATTCTTTGAAAACAGCACGCGCACGCGCACCACCTTTGAGCTGGCCGCCAGCCGTTTATCAGCGGATGTCATCAGCATCAGTATTGCCACTTCATCGACCTCAAAAGGCGAGAGCCTGCTCGATACCATCCGTAACTTGGAAGCCATGTTTGTCGATATGTTTGTGGTTAGGCACAGCATCAGTGGCGCGGCGCATTTTATTGCCCAGCATACCGCACCGCATATCAGCGTCATCAATGCCGGTGATGGCCAGCATGCCCACCCCACCCAAGCAATGCTGGATTTATTCACCATCCGCCAATTCAAAAAGGATTTTTCCAATCTAAGAGTTGCCATTATTGGTGACATTTTGCATTCCAGGGTGGCACGATCAGAGATTCAGGCACTCAATACCATCGGTGTTGCCGAAGTACGGGTGATTGCGCCTAAAACATTGTTGCCCGCGCATGTAGAAACGATGGGCGTGACTGTTTCGCACAACTTGACCGAAGGCCTGAAAGATATTGATGTGATTATCATGCTGCGCTTACAGAAAGAACGTATGGCATCGGCGTTGTTGCCTAGCGAAAGCGAGTATTTCAAATGCTTTGGCCTAACTGAAGAAAAACTGAAAATCGCCAAACCTGACGCCATTGTCATGCACCCAGGGCCCATTAACCGCGGCGTGGAAATCGATTCCAAAGTTGCCGACGGTCCTCAATCGGTCATTTTAAGGCAAGTCAGCAACGGCATTGCCATCCGTATGGCGATTATGGCGATGGCCATGCAAAAACAGGGGGCTGGCGAATGAGTCAAAACATCCATATCAAGCAAGGCAGAATTATTGATCCCGCTAATGACATAGACCGTATCGGTTGTGTGTATATTGCTGATGGCAAAATCGCCGCAATTGATTATCAACCGGATGGCTTTAAGGCCGATGAAGTCATTGACGCCACTGACCGCATTGTGTGCCCTGGCTTTATCGATCTCAGTACCCGTTTGCGTGAACCCGGCCAAAGCCGTAAAGCCACCATTGCCAGCGAAACCCGGGCCGCCGCCAGTGCTGGCATTACCACGATGTGTATCCACCCTGACACCATTCCGGTAATTGACACCCCGGCAGTTGCCGAACTGATACGCGATTTGGCAGAAAAAGCCAACTATCCGCAAGTCTACCCGATTGCCGCATTGACGCAAAAACTGGAAGGCAATGAATTAAGTTCCATGCTGGCGCTTAAGCAAGCCGGTTGTATCGCCGTTGGCAATGGTAATGAGCCGGTGAAAAACTTGCTGGTATTGCGCCGGGCGATGGAATATGCCGCCAGCCATGATTTATTGCTGATGTTTCGCCCCAACGACTACTGGTTAGGTGGCCATGGCTGCCTGCATGAAGGCGCGGTGTCTACGCGCTACGGTTTACCCAGTATTCCAGAAGCCGCTGAAACCATTGCGCTGGCGCAATGCCTGGAGTTGGTTGAACTTACCGGTTGCCGCGTACACTTCGGCCAGTTAAGCTGCAAACGGTCAATTATTAAAATCCACCAAGCCAAAAAATACGGCTTAAATATCACTGCCGACGTTGCCATTCATCAGCTTCATTTAACTGAAAATGATATGGCGCCTTTTGATAGCGCCTACCATGTCCTGCCGCCGCTACGTACCGAAACCGATAAAAACTGGCTCAGACAAAACCTGGCAAATGGAACGCTGGACAGTATTTGTTCCGATCACCAACCGCACGACATCGATGCCAAGCTCGGTGCTTTCCCGGAAACAGAACCTGGCATGTCGTCTTTAGAAACGGTGTTGCCTCTGATGCTTAGGTTAGTCGATCAGCAAGCATTGACACTAGTACAAGGTATCGCAACGCTTAGCAGCCATCCTGCACACATACTCCGGCTTAACAGCGGTGCATTAACGCCGGGTTTTTCTGCCGATGTGTGTGTGTTTGATCCCACTCTGAACTGGCAGGTTAACTCAGATAACTGGCTCAGCATGGGCACTAATACGCCTTTTTGGGGACAAAGCTTAAAAGGTAGAGTCACCCACACGCTACAAGCAGGCAAGATTATCTATCGCCTGGGATAATTCTTTGGTTGTGATGAGGGGGAATATAACCTGTTGTATATTCTCCTCACCTCAATCTTCTCCATCAGGAAAGGAAGTAAAGCATCTATACGGCTTAACCTTTTGACAACATCGCTTTCCCCGTTATTTTTTAGCTGGCGTTTCAGCCACAGCAGGCGCTGGAGCAGGAACTGCCGTTACAGGCGCGGCGGCTGGCGCAGGTACTGATGCTGGGGCAGTATTAACCGCAGGCAGCGCAGTAGTTGGAGCGGGTGCTGATGATGTTGGTGCCGCCTTAACCGCGGGTGACGCAGGTGTAGACTCAGGAGGTGCTGGCGGCGCAGAAGGTGTCTTTGCCGTTTGAGGAACCGGTGCCGGTATATCATTTTTTATTTCAGGCACTGGGACAGGCGCGGTAACAGCCGGACTCGTAGCGGGTTTAGCCTCGCCTGCCATTGGTACTTTCGTCCATTCATTTGGCTTTTGACCCCGCTTAATCCCTTCGCCAAACATGGTAAAAGACACCATAATTAAGACGGTGGTTACTATAAGTATGATGAATCTATTGGGCTTATCCATAAAAAACAGTGGCCATCCCGGCTTAATCATTCCAAGAATAAAAAACAGCGCTGTGAGTAAGCCTAAATTGATAGCAGCAGTAGTTAGCATCGATATTTACCTATTGGACTTTTATTTAAACAAATTTCAATTATTATTTAGTGGACACTTTAATGTCAAAAGTGTGTCTGTAAAACCGTATAACAAAATTTTATGACTAAGCTATTGAATAAATAACTGGTTAAGGGGGCGTTATGAGTGGTATAGGTGTCTTTTTTTTAACGATTTTAGTATTTGCCATTGTATTGGTTTTTATGAGTGTCAAATCGGTTTCACAGGGTATGGAATACACCGTGGAACGATTTGGAAAATATACCCGCACATTAACCCCTGGATTAAATATTATCATGCCCGTCATCGATCGTATTGGTGCCAAGATGATCATGATGGAACAGGTGATGAGTGTACCATCACAGGAAATTATTACCAAAGATAACGCAATGGTTACGGTCGATGGCGTGGTGTTTTACCAGGTCATGGACTCACCGAAAGCTGCTTATGAAGTCAAAAACCTCGACATTGCCATCTTAAATTTAGTCATGACCAACATCCGTACCGTCATGGGTTCAATGGATTTGGATGAATTGCTGTCACGGCGTGATGACATCAATGCGCGTTTATTGACAGTGGTAGACGATGCCACAACCCCTTGGGGTATTAAGGTGACCCGCATCGAAATCAAGGATATTGCCCCGCCTAAGGATTTGGTTGAAGCCATGGGGCGGCAAATGAAGGCCGAACGCTTAAAACGCGCCGCCATTCTGGATGCCGAAGGCTTACGGCAATCCGAGATTTTACGCGCAGAAGGTGCGCAACAAGCCGCCATCCTGGAAGCCGAAGGCCGCAAAGAAGCTGCCTACCGCGATGCCGACGCCAGGGAGCGTTTGGCGCAAGCCGAAGCCAGGGCCACGCTGATGGTATCCGAAGCGATTGCCAAAGGCGATATACAGGCGGTCAATTATTTTGTTGCCCAAAAGTATATTGAATCCTTGCAAGGTATCGCCACGTCTGGCAACAGCAAGCTGATTTTTATGCCGTTAGATGCTTCGGGGGTCATTGGTGCCTTGGGCGGCGTTGCCGAGCTGGTTAAAGAAACTGCAAAAAAGGCCTAACACCATGACTGAAGTGGACTTTGTTTTTTGGTATTGGTGGATCATTGCGTTGGTGTGTTTGGTGGTAGAAATACTCACGCCGGGGTTTTTCTTTATGTGGCTGGCTGCATCAGGATTGGTCACCGGCGCTATCGTATTTTTTATACCCATGCTGAGCTTGAACAGCCAAATATTCATGTTTTCAGTATTTGCCGTTGCCGCAATTATCTTGTGGCGATTTTATGGCAAAAAAGTCACGCCAGAAAGCGATCAACCGTTTTTAAACAAACGCGGCGCACAGTATATCGGACGGGTGTTTAACCTGCATGAAGCCATCGAAAATGGCCAGGGTAAAATAAAGGTTGATGATTCTATCTGGAAAGTCCACGGTGAAGACTGCGACATACACACCAAAGTTAAGGTTGTGGGTGTTCGCGGTACGGTGTTCGACGTGAAAAAAGTAAAGGAATGAAACTTAATTTAGAGATTGTAGTATGAATACAGAACCATTTAGCAATACTGCGCATAGTTTTTATGCCCTTTACGAAACCCTGCCTGAGAATGTTCAACAAGCGTTCCTTGAAGAACTGTTGCAAAAAAAACATCAAGAACTGGAAAATTTGGCGTTTTCTCTCGCTTGTAAACAGGCTAAAGAGGAAAACCAGTTTTTAAGCGAATCAGAAACACAGGCTTTTATACAAAATTTGTCGTAATGAAGATTGAAATCAGCAAGCGTTTTGTAAAAGATACAGAAAGAATTGCAGATAAACGCATCTTGGCAAAAATTCAGCAAATTTTGCTTGAAGCCAGTCAAATTGAAAATATAAAAAATTTGTAATCATTCAGTCCCTCTTTGAAAAAGAGGGGTTAGTAACCTGAAGGTCATAAAGGGAGATTCTTTAAATAAATCCCCTCAATCCCCCTTTATTCAAAGGGGGAAGTGAATACTTACAAAATTTCCATAAAACTCATGAGGTAGAAGAACCCTATCCATCTTTCTTAAAAAACGCCTTATCCAAACTCGTTATAATTAGCGCAAGCCCGATAACACCCCATTTAAATGCCCCACCTATAACATGGCCAATTTTAAAACCCACTTAATCGCTGCTACCACGATCAGCGGCATGGCCAGTATCAGTCTACTGACCTTGCAACTGGCCAAACCCTGGGAGACGGGCAGCTATTTTCTGTTGGGTATCTTAGGCGGCTTGTTACCGGATATCGATTCCGACAAATCTACGCCGTTAACTTTCATTTTCTATTTTTTGTCGATGTATTGCGCATTTGCCATGGTATTCAATTTAGCCATGCAATACAGTTTTGCCGAGTTGTTTGCGATTTGGGCAGCGGTGTATTTTGCCATTCGTTATCTGGTTTTTAGAATAGTTACCAATATGACTATACACCGTGGCACATTTCACTCGTTATTAGCGGTTGCCTTTGTAACGCTGTTAACGGTTGATATCAGTTTCCATGTGTTACACAACGCACCGCGTATGGCATGGAATGCCGGTGTTTTTGTCGGTATCGGCTACCTGGTGCATTTAACGCTGGATGAGTTGTACAGTGTGGATTTGCACAACAAACGCATGAAGAAATCGTTTGGTACGGCGCTTAAGGTGTATAGTCGGGAAAACTTGGGCGCCAGTGTACTGATGGCCACCGTTCTGGCTGTTTTTATTCATTATGCGCCACCCGTCAAAAGCTATTGGCAGGTATTTAACACGGCCTTGGCAAAACAGGATCTCCAGAAAAAATGGCTACCGTCACATAATCGCTGGTTTGCGAATTTTTTGGATTATTCTATGGAAAGCTCAAAACCGCTTAAAGTTAAGAAAAAATAGCTAAACAAACTGATATTGATTTTTTTTGCTCTTTTCGACAAAACGATAGGCATTGAGCATGTTGCGCATAATCCTCATTCTATTGATAGCCTCAGTCCTTGCTTACCTCGGCCTATGCGCCGCCTTGTTCCTATTCCAACGCTCGCTGATCTATTTTCCACAACCATCATCCCCTAATAGCAGCGCAACAACAATCACCTTACCAACAACCGAAGCTAGCGTTCGGGTAACCGTAAAACCGCACGAAGGCCCAAACGCTATCGTCTATTTCGGTGGCAATGCAGAAAACGTCACTGACAGCCTCCCTACCCTATCCACGGCATTTCCTGACCACGCCATCTACTTGATGAACTACCGTGGCTACGGAGAAAGTACCGGCAAGCCATCCGAAAAAGCACTTATTGAAGATGCCCTTGCCCTGTTTGATATTGTCCACACCAAGCATCAGCACATCACCATTATGGGGCGAAGCTTAGTTCTACTTTGTTAAATCCAAGTATCGCATAAGTAGTTGATTTAATTCATACTATAAATATTTTTTTAATCTAGTATATCTCAATAGTGCATT
>SBAV01000368.1 GCA_005239965.1 Methylobacter tundripaludum | reverse complement strand
GGCCTTCACCTTGCGTTTCCCGGTAAGCCATAAAGCTCTGATATAATTCGGCATCATGTTTATTGACAGATGCGTCGAAGACAGCCGATAAGGCTTTTAGTTGTGCCGAGTCATAAAGATCGGCATAGGTGAAACCTGGAATGCCCAGCGTAATAGTGTGTTGTGCCATAGATTTTTACGTTTAATTGGATCGTGTGTCTAACAAGCCACGAATGCGGCCTAAATTTAGAACTATAAAAGTGATTTAATTAATTATTGTAAGTAAATATGACCTTTTTTACTACTTGTAATGTCCATCATGTTACGGAAAGGTAGCTATACTTAAACGGTACGTTATGTTTAATCGTCACTGGCATTTCTACTGCTGATTTTTTTACTTGACACAATAGGTAAAAAATTTTTGAAGATAGAGTATAATTGATCGCAAATATTTCATTCGCACAGTCTGTTTCATTCCCCGTAACCAAAGCTGCAAGTGCCTGATTCAGGCATAACAGGGGGGCATATTTACTTTAAAATACCAAACAAAATACATGAGTGGTTTCGGTTACTTGCACCGCAAACAGTTGAATGAAAAAAAACCTCGTTATGATTCAAGCAAAATAGCCGTTCATGCAAAAAGATAGAATATCCATTCGCCGTTATTTGACGCTATATATCATCTTAGGACTGGTTGTTGTTGCATTTATTCTGGTTAAGCTGGTACGGGAAGAAGTGGCCACTTCCAAATATCAGGCGCGTTATTTGTCTGAAATCAGCCGGCAATTAAGTTTTACCCTTGATCCAGGGCCCAGTAAATCGATTCGTTATCCCGGCAACGGCCCCTACGATCTGCGTCTCGGTTATTCAAGTTTGCCTGAAATGATGCAGCGCTTGCAAAAAACCGGTTATAACATTGCTGCACAAGCTGAGCCCTCGTCGAAAATGGCTGAGTTAATGGATTCCGGTTTGTTCGCCATTTACCGTGAAAAAACCCAGGCGGGACTTCGTATTATCGATCGTACCGGTCAACTGGTTTTTGCCAATGTTTACCCCGCGCATGGTTATCCTGATTTTGCCGCCATCCCGCCTGTTATTCTCAATACCCTGCTGTTCATTGAAAACCGGGAGCTTCTGAATGAAAACAACGCAACCATTAACCCGGCTGTAGAATGGGATCGCTTAGGTTTTGCCACCTTGCAAATGGTGGCGCATAAATTAGGGCTGAATGGCAACGTACCCGGCGGTAGTACCCTGGCTACCCAAATTGAGAAATACCGTCATTCCCCGAATGGCTTTACCAATTCGCTCGGCGATAAATTTAAGCAAATGAGCAGTGCATCCATACGCGCTTATTTATTAGGGCCGAATACCCTGCAAAGGCGACGGGAAATTGCCCATGCCTATTTAAACTCCATGCCGTTGGCCGCCACACCTAGGGCAGGGGAAGTGCATGGTTTGGGAGATGGCTTGTCTGCCTGGTTTGATGCTGATTTTTCTGAAGTCAATCGTTTGCTGAGTGCTGATGCCCTCAAATCGACTACGTCAATTACCCCGCAGCAAGCGCAAGCCTATCGGCAAGTATTGAGTATTTTGTTGTCACAACGGCGACCTACTTATTTACTGGGTCGTGGCTATAACGTGCTGCAAAATCTTGCTGACAGCTATTTGCGCTTATTGGCAACACAAGGTGTTATTTCGCCGGCATTGCGCGATGCCGCTTTAAAAGTCAAAACTATTCGCCAGCCCCGCACTGACAAAGCACCGAACCAATTCATGGTTGAAAAAAAGACGCAATCTGTACTCAGGACGCGCTTGGCTAAAGCATTGGGGACAAAATCCAACTACGAGCTGGATCGCCTTGACTTAACAAGCAAAACCACGCTTGATTATAAAGTCCAGCAAGAAGTTACCGCCGCATTGCGGCAACTGAATGACCCTAAAGAAGCGATCAATGCCGGGCTTTTTGGCAAGAGAATGTTGAGCGGCAATATTGACTTGTCTCCTATTGTGTACAGTCTTATGCTGTTTGAGCGTACTGACAAAGGCAATATGTTGCGCATACAAACCGATAATTTCGACCAACCCCTGGACATTAACGAAGGTATCCGCATCGATCTGGGTTCTACGTCCAAGCTCAGGACACTGGTGCATTTCCTTGAGATTCTGGCCGACCTGCATAAGGAGTACAAAAATCGCCCTGTGGAAGAGCTCAAGCAGCTTCATTTTCATCCGCGCGATTACTTATCCGCTTGGGTTATAGAACACCTTTTAGCGACACCGCACATCAGTTTGCAAGATTTGCTCAATGAAGTCCTGGAGCGCAAATATTCTGCAAGCCCTTATGAAGGTTTTTACACCGGTGGCGGAGTTCATCATTTCAATAACTTCAATAAGTCAGATAATGGCAAAATTGTAACTGTAAGGCATGCCTTGCGTGATTCTATAAACCTGCCGTTTATCCGCATGATGCGCGACATTGTCTATCACCACATGTATAAACCGGACGGTATGGCGCGCTGGTTGGATAATCCCGATGATCCAAGGCAGCAAGAGTATCTTGAGCGTTTTGCTGACCGTGAAGCACGTGTTTATCTACAGCGTTTTTACACCAAGTATCAAGGCAAGAGCCCCGCTGAAGCCTTAAAACTGCTCAGCCAAAAAGTTGTGGCAAAGCCTTCGCGCCTGACCATGCTGTATCAAGCGATTTACCCCGATCATGATGTCAGCGAACTTAACCAGTTTTTAAGCGAACATGTCGCCAAAGCCGATATGGTTGGCGAGGATATTTACGAACTTTACGATAAATACTCGCCCAGGAATTTTGATTTACAAGACCAGGGCTACATTATCAAGGTTCATCCGCTGGAATTATGGTTGGTCAGTTACCTGGCTAAAAATCCCGCTGCAACCAAAGAAGAAGTGATTGCCGCCAGTACACGGGAACGTCTGGATGTTTACCGGTGGCTGCTAAAAAGCAAAAGGAAATATGGCCAGCAACGCCGTATTATGACCTTGCTGGAAGAAGAAGCCTTTAAAAAAGTTCATGCCGCATGGCGGCGTGTGGGTTATCCGTTTGACCGCTTAACCGCATCTTATGCAACTTCCATCGGCGCTTCAGGCGACAGGCCCGCCGCTTTAGCCGAGTTGATGGGTATCTTGCGTAACGATGGCGTCAAGTTGCCTTCTATTCGCTTTGAGAGCTTGCATTTTGCCGAAAACACGCCATACGAAACTGTTATGAAAAAAGCCGCCGAAAAAGGTGAGCGTATTTTCCCCGCCGAAGTTGCCATTGCAGCCCGTAGCGCGCTTGCCGGCGTTGTTGAGGAAGGGACAGCATCACGGCTCAGGGGAGTTTATACCGATGCTAACGGTAAACCACTGGTCGTAGGCGGTAAAACAGGAACAGGCGATCACCGCAAACAAGTTTGGGGCGAGCGGGGTCGATTGATACAATCCAAATTCGTTAGCCGTGCGGCAACGTTTACATTTTTTCTGGGTGAGCATTTTTTTGGCGTCATTACCGCCTACGTTGAAGGGTCAAATGCGGGCAATTACCATTTCACCAGCTCATTGCCCGTACAGATCGTCAAGTTTTTGAAGCCTGTTCTAACGCCTTTGATAAATAAGACACCCGCGATTAAAAAAGAATCTATCAAGGTCGAAACGCCTGCACCGGTTGCAGTTGAACCCCAAAAACCTGAGGCTACTGTTACGCTGCCAAGCAGCAAAGCAACGCAAGTTAAAAAAGCCAGCAAGGTAAAAAAACCAAAGCCAACAAAAACAGCCGTGTTAAAGCCTGAAAAAATTGTATCGCCTAAAAAAGCCACGGCTGAAAAATCAACAGAATCAAAATCTGCTGCATCCAGCAAAAAAGCAGCATTATCCAAAACATCAAAAACAACAATTTCAAAAACGCCTACTACCAATAAAACACCCGCTGACAAGCCTGTTCCTGCTGCCAAAACAAATCCTGAAGACAAAAAGGCATCAAGCGATAAATCACAAAACAAAAAAGTGACGAAAACTAAAGCAGTAACAACAACCAAGAAACCACCGGTAGCGAAAAAACCAAAACCTTCTACCCCAACTAACGATGAACATCCTATTTTTTAGTTGACAGCTATCTTCGCACACCCACAATCAATGCATTAAGTAAACAAGGTGTTGATTGTGTAGGGTTGAATTAAAATCGGCATCGCCCAAAAATCACTCACCTGAAGTCATCTGTTCATATCCACGTTCCAGTGCCCGGTTTGGTAAATAATCGGTGTTGCCAAACTGCCCTGATAATTTGAGGTAGGCAGTTCATCCATAAGATGAGGCGCATTTAACCGGTAAGTGTGGGCCATTCTCTGGGTTGATGGATAATTTGTCATGGGTAAATAATTAACATTCACAACAGGCCGAGTCAGAAAAGCAACGGGTGTCGCGACATTGGCGTTATACATCGCCGCCGGAGAATAACGAACCACAACCGAGGGTTCTGGTGAAACTACTGGCGAGACAAACCAAGAATCTGATGTTGATCCTCGATACGTAAGTCTTTTTGACAATTTACCCCAATTGGCATTTAAACAAGCCACTGCATCATTCAAACGACTGTGTTGAGATCTGCCGTGGGCATCCTGTGGCAGAAAAGCCGCTACCTGGTTAGCGGGTATTTTTAGCTTGTCGCATAAAGGACTTGCTGTACTGGTTGCAGAAATGCCATATGAGGCGATGAGTGCAGTCAATAAAAATCTGTGTTTCATAATAGATTGCTCCAAATAAACGTTAAAGTCTTATCATGCTGGTATTAGTGGGTTGTATTCCCGTACTTTATTCAGTAATTTTCATACACACAAAATAAAGCATTATCTATACCATCACAATAATGCCTATAAAAATCATTAGGTTATTGTTTTGGATAATATACCATTGTTCAATGGATACCGACAGAATTGTCACTTAATGTAAATCTTTGGGACAACAGATACGATCATGGTTTTGCAAATCGATAAGGACTCTGGTTATTTCCACAAATAAAGCCGAGGCTATAGTTCCTCGTAACGAACTACCGGATTGTTAATGAGAAAGCACCGTTTTTCATGATGAAAGAGGCCAAGAACTCACTTGCTGGAGATATTTTTATGGGTTTAAGTTCTGTTGATATTTTTTCAGACCGTCTGATTAGAAGCCATTACACATAAGGTATAATTACTGCCATCCAATACATTGACTTTACTTTACACGGCAAAATATGAGCATCAAACTTTCAAATAGAGTCCAAGCAGTTAAACCCTCCCCAACTCTGGCGATTACCGCCAGAGCAGCGCAAATGCGTGCCGCTGGCAAAGACATTATCGGACTCGGCGCGGGAGAACCTGACTTCGATACGCCTGCACATATTAAAGCGGCGGCCGTTAAGGCGATGGATAGCGGTTTCACCAAATACACCGCAGTGGACGGCACAGCCAGCCTCAAAAAAGCCATTATCGACAAATATAAAAAAGACAATGGCCTGGACTATACGCCCAAACAAATTCTGGTGTCTTGCGGCGGTAAACAAAGCTCGTTTAATTTGACGCAGGCTTTGCTTAATTCCGGCGATGAGGTGATTATCCCCGCGCCTTTTTGGGTGTCATACCCTGACATGGTGTTACTGGCGGATGGCGTACCGGTGATTATTGAAACCACTCAAGCACAGCGGTTTAAAATTTCACCTGAGCAACTGCGTGCTGCCATTACCGATAAAACTCGCTTGATTTTTATCAACAGCCCATCCAATCCTTCCGGTATTGCTTATAGCCTGGAGGAACTCAAAGCTTTGGGTGATGTGCTTAAAGAATTCCCCAACATCATCATTGCCACCGATGATATGTATGAACACATCCTGTGGCAACAAGGCACGTTTGTTAATATTTTGAATGCGCATCCTGAGCTTTATGACCGCACGGTGGTGATGAATGGCGTATCCAAAGCCTATTCGATGACCGGCTGGCGTATTGGCTATGCCGCAGGCCCTGCCGATCTGATTGAAGCCATGTGTACGATTCAGTCGCAAAGCACATCCAATCCTACCTCAATATCGCAATATGCGGCGGAAGCTGCCTTGACAGGGGATCAAAGTTTTATTGACCGCATGTGTGTGGAATTTAAGCAGCGCCATGATTATGTAGTCAGCGAGCTTAATAGCATTGACGGCGTAGAGTGCATTGAAACTGACGGGACTTTTTATGTGTTCCCGAATGTTGAAAAGCTTATTGCCAGGCTAGATGGCATTAACGATGATTTGGATTTCTCGGAATATTTAATCGAAAAAGCCGGTGTTGCGTTGGTGCCAGGTTCAGCGTTTGGCAGTGCAGGGCATATTAGAATTTCTATTGCCACCAGCATGGAAAACCTGCAAAAAGCCATGGCGCGTATTAAAGCGGCTATTTAACACAAAAAGCATGTAAGGCTAACAAAGCCGATGGAGCGGTCGCTGAAAGGCGGCCGTTCAGCCGCGTGTTATCAGGACATATATAGACATCAACTAAAATGCTCATTGAATACCGCCCTGTTTTTTATAGTCGTAATTCTTGCTAAGGTTTACTTGACCAAACTCTTCGAGGAGAGATTTCAGCCCATTTCCTGACCAATTGTCGACACTTTTTGGGCAGATTACCTTCGATGATATTTAGGTTTGCGTTTTCTTTGCAATTTAGAGTCCCTTATAAACATCGCCGCGATTGCCTGCCTTAAAAACAAAAATAATGAGTTCGCCTTGTTTGATTTGGTAGATAAAGCGATATTGACCGATACGCAAACGGTATAAATTTTCATAGCCTTGCATGATTTTTATATCCAACGCCGCATTAGGAAAAGGATTTTCCTTAAGCAATTCGAGTTGTGTCTGCAATGCTTGCCGTTGTTTTGTGGGGCGACTTTCAAGAAACTTGGTTACGCTTTTATGTAGCAGTAGGCGATAATTCATAGCCGTTTTTTGACCGTTTCCCAGTCTTCAAATGCACTGTAATCGCCTTGTTCAACTTGCGCTAAGCAGTGTTGTATATGTTGGTGTTCATCTGTTGATAATTCATCTTCATCTAATACACGGCAACGGTTTTCAGGCAATAGCTTAATAAAATCTAAAATAGTTTTATAAGTATTGTCTTCAATTTCTAAAAGAATGGTTTTCATAATAAAACCCCTTTGGTTTGTTCGTTAATATACTTTACTGTCGTTTGTTCATCGGTTTCAATGGTGTAACCACGGCATGTTTGAGCTATTCGTAATGCGTCCACATCATAATCACTTTTATGACCTGCTCGTTTTCTATCACTTCGTAAACGAGTCGGTGCTGTTTGTTGATGCGTCTTGAAATCGCACCTTTAAAATCACCTTTCAAAAACTCAAACTCCGGTGGGTAAGCGTAAGGGTCTTCGGCGATTAAATCCAAAAGTTCTTGTGTTTTGCTTTTCAGATTAGATGCTTTGATTAATTGGGCATCTTTTTTAGTTCTACTTTGTTAAATCCAAGTATCGCATAAGTAGTTGATTTAATTCATACTATAAATATTTTTTTAATCTAGTATATCTCAATAGTGCATTTC
>SBAV01000426.1 GCA_005239965.1 Methylobacter tundripaludum | reverse complement strand
ATGCTGCTGGCGGCACGGGATCGGCGCACGGAAAATCTCGATGTGGTGATTGGGCTGGTGGAAACCCATGGCCGCAAGGAAACCCTGGCTTTACTGGAGGGGTTGGAAGTGCTACCTACCCGGAAAATCGACTACAAAGGCACCACCCTGCATGAATTTGATATTGATGCCGCCCTCAAGCGGCGACCGGCCATCATCCTGGTCGATGAACTGGCGCACACCAATGCACCGGGGTGCAGGCACCCCAAGCGCTGGCAGGATGTGCAGGAGTTGCTGGATGCCGGTATCGACGTCTACACCGCGCTGAACGTCCAGCACCTGGAAAGCCTCAACGATGACATCGGGCAGATTTCCGGGATACGGGTTTGGGAGACGGTGCCGGATACGGTGTTTGAAGATGCCGACGAAGTCGAACTGGTAGATTTGCCGCCCGACGAGTTATTGATTCGTCTCAAGGAAGGCAAGATTTATTTGCCGCAACAAGCGCAGGAAGCGATCAATCATTTTTTCCGCAAAGGCAACTTGATTGCCTTGCGGGAATTGGCGTTGCGGCAAACCGCCAACCGTGTTGACGCGCAGATGCTGGATTACCGCGAAGGCCATGCCATTCGCGAGGTCTGGCAGGTCAACGAACGGATTCTGGTGTGCATAGGCCCTAATGCTTTGGCAGAGCGTTTGGTCCGGGCGGGCAAACGCCTGTCCGCCAGCTTGCGTGCCGAATGGATCGTCGCTTATGTCGAAACGCCGCAATTGCAGCGGTTGGCGGCAGAAAAACGCGATGCGGTGCTGCGAATCTTAAGATTGGCGGAGCAGCTCGGTGCGGAAACGGTTACTCTCAGCGCGCCGGAAATGAGTGAAGCAATCATCCGTTTTTCCCGCGAGCGCAATATCAACAAAATTTTACTCGGCAAGCCCAGCCGTCGCGGTTGGAAACGCTGGCTGCTGGGCTCTGTGGTCGATGTGTTGATCAGCCAGGCGCACAATATCAACATTTATTTGCTCGGCAGCCCACAGTCGGTGGAGCGTAGCAAGGCCGAGCCGTCCCAGTTCCGTAAGACCTCATTGCCGGGGTTGCGGCAACGATCGATGGTTAAAAAGAAAGGTTATTATCAGGGGTATGGTTGGGCTTCGCTAACTACGCTGTTCAGCGCTTTAATTGCCTATCTGATGGCGGGTCGCCTGGAACTTGCCAATCTGGTGATGGTGTTTTTGCTCGGTGTGGTGTTTATCGCCACGCGCTTCGGGCGCGGGCCGTCGGTTTTTGCTTCGGTGCTGGGGGTTGGCATCTTAGATTTCCTGTTCGTGCAGCCCTATTACAGTTTTTCGGTGGCCGACAGCCAGTATCTGATCACACTGCTCGGAATGCTGGTGGTTGGTATTGTCATCAGCAATTTGATGGTCAATGTCCGCTCTCAGGCTAAGGTGGCTTCACACCGGGAAAGGCGTGCCGCAGCCCTGTATGCGATGAGTAAGGAGCTGACCAGCAGCCAAACTGAAGAAGAAATCGTCATCACTGCGGTTCGCCATCTGTATTCGGAATTCAGCAGCCCCAACGTTATCCTGTTCCCGGACAGCAATGGCCGCATGGTTTATCCCTCTCAAAAAAGCATTGCCGAATCGTTGCGCGGTGCTGATCTGAGTGTCGCGCAATGGGTTTTCGATCATAACGAAATGGCGGGGCAGGGCACCAATACTTTGCCGGGCGCTGCGGCTATCTATTACCCTATTCATAATGAAGACAACGTGCTGGGGGTATTGGCGTTGCTGCCAGTCAACCTGCGCCGGGTGTTCCTGCCGGAACAGCAGAAACTCCTGGAAACTTTTTTACGGCAGATCGGCCAGGCTGTGGAGCGGATCCGCTTTGCGGAGCAGGCCAAAATTACGCAAATGCAGATGGAAGCGGAACGCTTACGTAATTCCCTGCTCAGTGCCATATCCCATGATTTGCGTACACCGCTGGCAACTATCATCGGTTCGGCCAGTGCCCTGGCGGAAGACGACGGCCATTTGCAGCCGCAAGACAAACTCGACCTGAGCCACGCCATTGTCGACGAAGCCGAACGCATGTCGAATCTGGTCAACAACATTCTGGACATGGCAAGGCTCGATGCCGGTGTCGTGGAACTGAACAAACAGTGGCATCCACTGGAAGAAATCATCGGTACGGTGTTGACCCGATTGCAGAAACATCTGGCCGGCCGGCAGGTCAAGGTCAAGTTGCCACCGGGAATCCCGATGGTTTATGCCGACGCCGTGATGATTGAACAGGTGCTGATCAACCTGCTGGAAAATGCGGCACGCTATACACCGGCCGGAAGCGAACTGGAGATCACCACCGAGATTGCAGCGAATACCGTTGAGATTGCCGTCGCCGATCACGGGCCGGGCATTCCAAAAGGCTTGGAAAACCATCTGTTCGAAAAGTTTTACCAGGCCCGTCACGAAGCTGCACAGAGTGGTGTTGGGCTGGGGCTGGCGATATGCCGCGCTATTGTCGAAGTCCACGGTGGCCGCATCCATGCCCAGAACAGGCCGGAAGGGGGGGCGGTGTTTACGTTTGTGTTGCCGGTTGATCTGTCGCCGCCGATAATGGCACCTGAAGAATGATGCAAAACCAGTGGACATAGACACCCATGGCTAAAACCGATCCCATTATCGTTATCATAGAAGACGATCCGCCCATCCGGCGTTTTCTGCGCACTGGCCTGCGTACCCAGGGATTTTCGGTGTTTGAAGCTGACACCGGCAAGCAGGGCATCATCGAAGCCGGTGTCCGCAAACCGGATCTGGTTATCCTCGATCTGGGCTTGCCGGACATGGACGGTGTCGATGTGATCAAGGCGATCCGTGCCTGGTCGAAACTGCCGATCATTATTCTTTCGGCGCGCAGCAGCGAGCAACACAAGGTCGATGCGCTGGATGCCGGTGCTGATGATTATCTGACCAAGCCCTTCGGCTTCGGTGAGCTGATGGCAAGGATACGGGTGGCATTGCGGCATTCGATCAGGCCGCAGGACCAAGTGCAGGCCGACGTGTTTGCCACCGCCAATCTGAAAGTGGATTTACTCAATCGTGTGGTCAGTATAGACGATCAGGAAATCCATCTTACCCCGATTCAATACCGGCTGCTGACGGTGTTAATCAAACATGCCGGCAAGGTTTTGACCCATCAGCAAATCCTCAAGGAAGTCTGGGGGCCTTCTTATCAGGAAAATGCCCACTATCTGCGCATTTACATGAGCCAGTTGCGCCAGAAGTTGGAAGCCGATCCTACCCAGCCGAAGTTTTTGCTGACCGAATCGGGCGTGGGCTATCGGCTTAAAGTATAAAAATTTGCCGGTCTGGTGACGAGTTAGTTTTCACCCTGCTTTGCCGTTGTAGCTCGTGATGAGGTTGCTGTAGGCAGGGAGATAGCTCGAAAGCAGGTTGCCTAGCCCTGTGATATCATTACGCCAATCGCGGTGCAATTCACTGGCGACGGCCATCCAGTTCACCAATTGCGCCCCTGCCGTTACCATGCGCGTCCATGCAGCAAGGCGCGTACTTTCGTTGAATGTACCGGAAGCGTCGGTGACAATGAACACATCGTAGCCTTCTTCCAATGCGGAAAGTGCCGGGAACGCCACGCACACTTCGGTGAGGACGCCAGCGATGATTAATTGTTTGCGTGCGGTCGCTTTGACTGCTTTTACGAAATCCTCGTTATCCCACGCATTGATGTTTCCAGGGCGAGCGATAAAAGGCGCATCCGGAAAGGTTTCTTTCAGCTCTGGCAGGATCGGGCCGTTGGGGCCCTCCTCGAAACTGGTAGTAAGGATGGTCGGTAACTTAAAGTATTTGGCAAGGCCGGCAAGCGCGAGGACGTTGTTCTTGAACTCGGCAGGCGTGAAGTCTTGTACGAGATTGCAAAGGCCGGACTGGTGGTCGACTAGAAGCACGGCGGCGTTGTCTTTATTAAGGCGATGATATTTAAATGAGTTCATGAGATTGGCTCCTTTAGGTTTGATTAATTACTAGTGGATCGATTCTGGTGCCTACTTTGGCTTTTATGACATCATTTATCGTATATTGTTCATTAATTACGTTAACTTATTGTTTTTTAATAGTTAATAATGTAAATCCATAGGACATGAGATACACACATATGAAACGCTTATTTTTCGGCTTAGCCTCTGATTGTCTGATCCGCCAACAGTGCACAAATATCATGTCGTCAATCGATAACAGGGAAAACCAGCTTGTTGCGGCTGTAAATCTGCATGTGACGTTGCTGTTTTTAGGCGGGGTAGACACGGAGAAAGAAACCGTGCTGGTCGAGGAAGCGGCAACGATTCCATGTCCTAAAATGGCCATCACTTTCGACCGGCTGAGTTACTGGCAAAAACCCGGCATTTTGTGCTTGACCACCAGCCGGGTCGGGTCGGAACTTTTATCACTGGTCGACCGGTTAGCAGCGGTGGCGGAAAAACGGGCGATTGCGGTCGATGCGCGTCCATATCAACCGCATGTTACCCTGGCCAGAAAAGCCAAACAGCCAGTTGAGTTAGCAGTTGAGCCGGTTATTTGGCAAGCCGATTCATTTTGTCTGTTTGAATCCTGCCCATCTGGCCATAGCGTAGAATATCGGATGCTCAACTGCTGGGGCCGCGCGGATGCAGGGTAAATGGTACTCAGGGAGAGTGGGTAATATTCGGTATTGGAAATTGGTATGCCGCGGATAACTTAGGTGGTTTTCGATAAACAATATACCTGCATCCTGTTTTAATTTATCCACAAAAAACACAAAAAACACAAAAAACACGAACAATGGGCAATAACATAATATTTCT
>SBAV01000123.1 GCA_005239965.1 Methylobacter tundripaludum | reverse complement strand
GAAATGCACTATTGAGATATACTAGATTAAAAAAATATTTATAGTATGAATTAAATCAACTACTTATGCGATACTTGGATTTAACAAAGTAGAATTAGCCTCCCCCGATTTTGCATCCACTCGTTGCTATGACTATCGGGAACTAAAATTACACACGTTTCTAATATTTTCAGCGATTGTGTCATGGGCATTTTACCCAGGAGGAAAAAAATGAAACACTTGTTCCTTTATGCCATTCGATTTTTAGTCCTATTACTTGTTTACATCGATCTGCTATCCAGAATAATACAGATACTTGAGGCCTTAGCTAAAAACCAGTTTAAGTACTATTGCGAAATACTTAAGCGTTTTTTTACTGTATTTTTTTTGTTGTCCCTGATGGGGCTGCTAAACCCTGCCCAGGCACAAGTAAACACAGAAACAGAACCCAATGATACGTGCGAAACAGCGCAGGATTTCACTGATGCGAGTTTTCCATTTACGTTGTCCGGTAATATAGCTGTCAATTCAGAAGGCAATGATTCCGATTACTATAAATTTAAAGGCTCCCCAGGGACACTGGCAAAAATCGACTTGAAAGCAATGGATCCGGCTACTCTGAACACAATTTTAGATGTGTATATGTATGTGCAGAATGTTAGCTGTGATATCGTAATTAAAAGCGCTTGGAACCCCAACCAGTTAATATTGCCCGTACCTCAAGATGGCGAATTCATAGTTTTTGTTACTAATTCTTTTCAGCCTAGCGGTGTTGGTGTTTACACACTGACCATAACACCAACAAACGCAATTGGTTCCATTACTGGAAGCGTTATTGACTCAATCACCCGTCGGCCACTTACTGGTACAAATAATACACAAGTAAACCTTTATCATTGTTACGATATTGGATGTAGCAATAACCCGTCTCAGAACCCGATAGCGACACAAACGGCCAATAATAAAGGGGTCGTTAAATTTACCCAAGAGTCTGACGGCACGCCATTGGCGGCGGTAGGCAACTATAAAATCACTGCCAGCAGCGATCAGTACGAAAATGGGGAAACGCCTTCATTTTCCGTAGCGAAAAACCAGAATAAACAAGTGGATGTTCCCTTAAAGTCTTATCCGGCACGTCTTTCGGTTACACCTTGTGACAATATCCCCAGTACAGGCGGCACACTGCAAATTCAGTGTAACCGTGACCAATGGCCAAGCAAAAAAATTGTCAGCAATGGGCTGGAATATTGTAACTGGCAACAGTGTCAACGAAGTCGGTCAGCCTACGGAATTTCCTCTTTTCCCAGCTTTTATCTCATTACCAAAACCAGGCGATAAAAAGACGCTGAATTTTCAATTCGATGTGCCAGCGAGCATCAATGGAACGGGTATTTGTATTAGAACCAATGTCGGTGGCACAGGTAAGGATATCGGCTTTAACATCAAAGGCGAAAGCTCATTTTGTATAGAAAAATTAGCAGGTAGTAGTGCCGTAACACTTATGCCTGCCAGCAAAGCCAGTACGCTTTCGAAACAACTGAACAATCGATGAGGCTGTGTTAAAAACATACCCCAACAATGTGGATGTCCGTTATTAAGACCCATCGATACATTCCAATGAGGAGTACCTTATGTTTAAGCGTTTTTTTACTGTATTGTTTTTATTGTCCTTGTTGGGACTTTTCGGCTCTGCCCAGGCGCAGATAAACACAGAAGTAGAACCCAATGACACCTGCGAAACAGCCCAGGATCTTACGGGTGCAGATTTTCCGTTCTCATTGTCTGGCCTCCTTCACTATGATAGGGATTACTTTAAATTTACTGCAACCCCAGGGACGCTAGTTGCAGTTGACCTGGAAGGAGTAGATCAAGTAGCACAAAATGCTTTAGGTATACTTAATAGCGGCTGTAATGATTATAAGCCTACTCCGCATCTCAACCATGAAGTATTGATCGTACCCAAAGATGGCGTATTCATTGTTGCTATTTTTGCTCCGGTTAGACCATCAGAGTCCTTTTTATACAGATTGACTATAACACCAACAAGCGCGATTGGCTCGATAAGTGGCGTGATAAGTGATGCAATAACCGGACGTCCCCTTACCAGTGCAGTTAATACAACAGTTACTTTTGTCAATTGTAAAGTCACAGACATTTATGACTGTATGTATAATCGTTCGTTAGCGTCACAAGCCACCAACAACCAAGGGGAGTTTGCAGTTAGCCGAGAAGATGACGGTACGCCTTTGGAAGTTGCCAACTATAGAATTTGGGTATCTGCTGATCAGTACGAAAGCGTAGCAATTCCTTTTTTCGCCATGGCTAAAGATCAACATAAACAGGTGAATATTTCGCTAAAACCTTATCCTGCGCGTCTTTCAATTTCACCGTGTAACAATATCCCCAGTGCTGGAGGAAAGTGCAAATTCAGTGTAACCGTGTTTAATGGCCAAGCAAAAAATCTGCCAGCAGTGATCTGGAATATTGTGACGGGTCAAGGTATCAACACATTGGGTCAAACTACGCAATTTCCAATCCTGCCGTTTCCTTTTGTATTCTTACCTAAAGCTGGCAGCAAATCATTTAACTTTCAATTCAATGTGCCTGCCGGTGTACGTGAAGGAGCGAGTATCTGCGTTGATACTTTTGTTGGTGGCCTTGGCAAGAATCCCAATTTTAATATCAAAGGTACCAGCAATTTCTGTATCAGCAAAATGGCGGGCAGTAACACACTAAAAGTTGTACCAGAGAGCGAAGCCAACAGACATTTACACCGTAGGAATCTTAAAGGTTCTGTTGCGTTAGTGAAGTAAGTCAAATTTTGTTAGACTGCGGCTAAACGTATTGTTAAACCAACGCTTGGATTCAAATCGTTTAATTCAGCAAGAAACACATTGCGCGGCATTGAACTCATGCACATGATCAAAAAAGGTCAGACTAACCTTCTCCCAAAGGGAGAAGGGATTTTAAAGGCGGTGCTGTTTTATTCCTCAGAACCATAACACCGAGGATAATCAATGCACACCTCACACGAAGGGGCGCGGCACAAATACAATCCCTCTGCCTCGCACAGTTGCTTATACAAAAATTTTTTCCACTTCATATCCTTGTCGTTTCTGGCGGCCAGATCAGGAAAATTGTAATGCAGCAACGCGCTCAATTGCGAGCGCGACCACAGCCCCAAGTCCTGCCATAAGTGGTCGTTGCCCAAACACGCGGCAACCAATATGGCAATAACCCACTCGCTTTCAAACGACTCTGGCCTGCTGAACTGGTTTAACAGATTCACCATGTCTTCTTTTTCCAGCATCCGGCTAAAATCCAGCTGATAGCCGGATACCGCCCGCTCCGGCACAGTGCAGCCCGGAAAATACTGTTCGGTTAATGCCTTAAACTGTGCAGCCTCCAATCCCAGATAGTCCGGCAACACACTTTGTCCTGCACACCAACTGGCCATAATACAGGCGAGCCATTCGTGATTGGGCGTGATAAAAGGTTGACCCGCTAAACGGGCATAAACACGTTCCCGCTCAGGCTGAAATTGGAGCGCCACAGCCATGGCTAATACTCGACCAGAATGTCTTCATCCCGGACGATCATCTGACACGCCAAACGCCAGGGTGACGGCAAATCATCGACAATCATTTTTTCCATCTCTTCTTTGCTGAGTTTGCCGCTAACTCGCAATACCTCCTTCTCTTTTTCTGTTAACGGCCCACCCATGCGCTGGATTTTCTTATCCACACTGCTGACTTTCACCAGACAAGTGCCGCATTCACCGTCCTGGCAGTCATACTTAATGGGAATCTTGTTTTCGCGTGCCAGTTTAAGCAGGGTTTCGGTATGACTACCGGCAACCGCATAAACGGTTTTGTCCTTGTAGTCAGGACTTGAAAAAGTCACTAATGCCATAATGTTTTCCTCATAAATTGATCAATCGTTTGTTTTAGCGTGGGGATGCCAATCTCCCTCGACAGGCTCTGGACGAACGGTGAGAGATTGCCTCCGTTTGTGGTGAGCCTGTCGAGCCACCGCCTTAAACCGGCTTGACGCTAATCTCGCCGCCCAACACCTGCGCCTGGCAGGCCAAACGGTTGTGTTTGCCGGCCATGTTTTCACGCAGGACCTTATCTTCCAGAACCGAAGGTTCAGTCAGATTGTTCCAGCCCGACGTAACCTTGGTGATACAGGTACCGCAGTCACCTTCACGGCAACCATAGGTAATACCTGAACCCACCTTTTCGGAAATTTCAATCAATCGGGTGCCCGCAGGTGCGGTGACGGTAATATTTATATCTTCAAAGGTAATCGACGCCTTCGCCATTGCTATTCTCCTGATGTGTTAAAAAAATATTAAGCAAGATCGGCCATATCAATCACCTTGGATTGCCTTAAACCCATCAGTTCTTGTGCCAGTTCATGCCCGAATTCTCGACAGGTTAGAATTTCTTCCTCGGTCGGAATCAACTTGATACGCAATCCCGGAATGGGAACACGTAATTTGAGTCCGCGTAAGCGATCCTCAACCATCTTTACCCCTTCGCCGCTCCAGCCATAAGACCCGAACACGCCGCCCAGTTTTGACTTGAGATTGATGACCACCAGGGACGACAGCAAATCCCACACCGGCTTGACGGCATCGCCGTTAATAGTCGGCGTGCCAAACAGGATGCCGTCCGCACCTTCGATCAAATCGACAAACGGTGCCAACTCACTGCCTTCCAGGTCATACAATGACACGCGTACATGCTCCACTGCCATTGCGCCTTCATAGATGGCTTCCGCCATGCGCCGGGTATTGCCATAAGAACTGATATAAAAGATCAGCAGGGTTTTTTCATCCGCACTGATTTTACTTTGCAGCGCCGAGCGGGATAATTCCCGGTAGCGTTGTACATAGCGCTGTGGCTGGTCGCGCAACAATGGGCCATGTGCAGGCAGGATGTTGTGCAAAGGCAATAAAGGTTCAACCAAATCCAGCGCCCGGTTCACGTAGCCCTTGAACGGGCGCATGATATGGGCATAGTAATATTCAAAGGAAAAACGGAAATCCCCCACTTCATCGTTGAACAAGCGGGCATCGCAAAAATGGCAGCCAAAGGCGTCGCCGGAAAACAAGGTCTTTTCTTCAACCAAATAGCTGCATTGGGTATCAGGCCAATGCAGGTAAGGCGTATGAAAAAACGCCAGCGTCCTATCCCCTAACGAGATTTTGTCGCCGGTCATTACCGGCGTAAAACTAAAGTCATCCTGCTTGAGCAAGGCTTTCAGCATGGTTTGCGCTTTCTGGGAAATCATCAATTGCGCCTGTGGTGCTCGGCGCATCAATTCCGGCAAAGCGCCGGTATGGTCGGGTTCTAAATGATTTAACACAATGGCAGTGATTTCGTCATAACACGCCACCGACTCCAACCGGGTAAAAAAATCTTCGGCAAAGCTTTCTTTAACGGTATCGATCACCGCGACACCGGCACTACCTCTCACGACATAGGCGTTATAACTGGTGCCATTGGCGGTTTTCAAAATAATGTCAAAGGTACGTAAATTAGGATCGAGCGCACCGATCCAATGTACCCGTTCGGACAATGCTACCGCCTGTGGTATGCCATTCAGAGTTAATACGGGCGCTTTTTTACTCATGACGGCAACTTGGTTTAGCAAGTGGTCGCGGACAATACTCCAAATTCTGGGTTGTCTCCCTTTCGGTTAAGCCTATCCAACTGTCTACGGCTTGCTG
>SBAV01000097.1 GCA_005239965.1 Methylobacter tundripaludum | reverse complement strand
TTGCAGGGCTGGTAGGTAGTGATGCGGATTTAAGCGTCATCAACTTTGCTGTCGGTAATGCTGATTTATCGCCCGAACAAACCCATAAACTGGATGATATCGCCAAGGCCTTGAAAGAACGCCCTGCCTTAAATCTGGAAATCAAAGGCGCGGCCTTCCAGGAACAGGACTGGCCCATACTGCGTAATGATGCGTTACACGAACAACTGAGACGGGTCAGGGCCAGTGAAGTCAATAAGGATGACGATAAAAAAATTCGCCCGGAATATGTTTGGCTGTCTGCTGATGACTACAACCGCTTGCTGAGGGATGTGTTTATCCAGCAATTTCCTCATCTTGCCAAAATATCAATCTTTGGCACACCGACATTGGTCAATGATGAAAACGGGGATTTTTATGCCTTTGCCAAAAAGAAATTGGCAGAAACGTTGGCTCCGGATCCAAAACGCCTCAAAGATCTCGCTACCGAACGCGCCCAAAGCATTGCCAAATATTTGTCGCAAAAAGCCGGCATACCCAATGAACGCATTTTTATTCTCGATACGGTAGTTGATCCTGAGCGTAAAAATAAAGACATTACCAGTCAGTTATCGTTGAAAACCAATTAATCGCAAACTCACTTGAGAGCGATTATGAAAATTACTACTTTTCCAAAGTGCAGTTGCCAAGGCAATACTGCCATTGACAATAAAAAATCCGCACCAGATTTGCGTGGCCTGACGCGTATAAATGACCTTCTGGCTGCAGGTTGGGATGCTGGATTCTGACTATGCGTTCGATCAAACTGAACGGTGAAAGCAGGCTCCATGAAAAAAGCAGCAACATTGCGGCATTGGCGATAGCCGGATAAAAGCGTAAGGTCAGTAGCTTATTGCTCCAGATGGCAAAACTAAAATAAACCATACCGACCATTAACAGTGGGCTGCTCCAGTGTTTGGCAGCACAACTGGCAATCAGCCTAATGCTCAACAATACAACCAGAATGCTCGCCATTTTCCAGGGTTCTAAATAACGTATCCCGAAATAAACGGCAAACGGGTAGAGTAGGGTTAATAGGCCTATTACACTGTTTATCATTATGCGCATGTTAATGATCCATAGGAGATGACTTATTGTTTCTTCTACTAAGGGAATCTCTAATAATTCAAATTTTAGGCTGTTTTAAAATTATAACTCATTGAAATTTAATAAATTTAAATTTTGAAAAAGCAATTATTAGAGGTTCCCTAAAGTGTAGAAACGATGTCAACTTACCTTGATAACGCAGATCGTTACGAATCAACACCATAAAAATTGACCGTTGATTATTTTTTATGAATATTCGGCTTTAAGATTATTTAATGATCGTCCTAAATAAATTGCGTCATGCGGAACAAGTAAATAAAACCATAGCTTATTGCCATTATTTTTAGCATGTTCATTAGCATAGCCACACCAACGGCTTGCAGCACGCGCTTTAAGTTTCACTTCATCGGTATTTATTTGATCGGCACGTTTAGGTTCAATCAGTAAATAGTGATTAACGCATTCGACAACAAAATCCGGTTCATAATTTTGACTGCTTTGGTATTCAATACGGAATTGTCCCGATGCTGGTTTCATCCATTTCAGCACGTCATTATCATCTTCCAATAGTTGTGCCAACCGCCATTCGCCTTCAACGGAATCAAATTTCTGGTAGGGATAGCAACATTTACGAAAGCCTTTGAACACCATCTGGCGTATGGCACGTTTATCGTTGATAGGGACGCGAAAATCGCGTGGTTGTTCACCAGATGCTAACGTAAATGTAGCTGGTTTAAGTACCTCAAAACCTTGTGTAACTTTACCTATATAATCAGTTGGCGTTGTCCATTGGTGTTCAAACAGTTGCACCCAAATAAATTCACTGAGTTGTTTTTGCCAGTAGACTAAAACGTTTTCAACTTGGCTATCGTCCTTTAAATAAGATCGTAAATGCGTAAGTGTTTGGGCGCTCAATTTATACAAAAAATCAGCGTGTTCATCGTAATCAATTTCATCTTTATCCATTAGATGACGGACTAAATAATCTTCCAATCGCGCCTCATGAGTGTCTTGGCTTGCCCAATGAATGCTGGCCTTGTGGTTATTGTCCAAATGTTGCAATAGAATTTCTTGACTAACAGGCTGGAAATTAATAAGTTCCAAGCGTTCTAGGTTAAAATTACGAAAGCCATAATTAACTTCACGGGTTGGCAATACCACAATTTTGGGTATATCTAAGGTCAGCTCGATCAAATTTTCAGTAATGGAATGGACAATATCAGCCACTTCAGCATCACTCGGCATAGACTCTTGTTCCAATTCGGGTAGCAACCTTTGAGGTGGCGGATTATCGCGCACAATTTGTTGTACCCGTTTTACCACAGCGGCTTGTATTTCTTCTTTACCCAAGTCTTTGCTGGATGCCAATTTAGCGGCTTGTTCCTCAATGACTTTCAAAGTAATCTCAGCGACTTTGGTTTGTTGTTCTGTTTTAACCTTAACCTCGTAACGGCCACCGACATCGGCAATCACTTTATCATCTTGGGTAACCTGTTTTCCGGTGGTGAGCAATTCCAAATAAGAAGGCGTGGTAATGACCTGCGGTTTTGCATTCGGTATATCAGCATCATCGCCACCGATATAAACCACTTTACGGATAATGGATTCGGCATCATTGGCACGGTCAATAATGTCCTGAAAACGGTCATGGGCAATAATAGTCAGTCTATCCACCGCCTCAACGCCGGTACGTTTACCATAAGGCAACCGCAGGCCACGGCCTATGGTTTGCTCAGTGAGGATTTCAGAGGCCGATGCCCGTAACGGCACAATGGTATAAAGGTTGGTCACATCCCAACCTTCTTTTAGTTTGTTAACATGAATCACAATTTCCGTCTGTTCATCATGCTCAACCGCTAATAAGCGCTGCATAGCCTCATCGGATTCTTCGCCGGTTTGGTTGGAATGTACCTCAATGACCTTACCTTGATAGCGCCCGTCAAAAAATTCAGCCGATTCAAGTAGGGTTTTTATGCTGCCAGCATGGGTAGTATCTTGCGCCACTACCAACATAAAGGGTTTTGCCGATTTAACTTGGTGGGTGCTCGCGTAAGTTTGTAATTCGACTTTCACAAATTCATGATGATGGATACCATCTTCCAGCTTAATTTTTTCCAATTCTGCCGTGTCGTATTGGTTGGCCTGAAAATCCTTACGGGTGGCGACAGCGGGGATTTTGACATAGCCATCGTTCAATGCGCTGGCCAATGGATAATGGTAAATGATGTTGGCAAAGTCACGCGGCTTGCTGCCAGTGGTTTTGGGTGTGGCAGTCAATTCAATGCCTAAAACGGGTTTTAGATCGTTAATGGCTTTGGCACCGGCACTGGCATAATAGCGGTGCGCTTCGTCCATGAGCACCACCAAATCCGGCAAGCCTGCCAAATAATCGAAATAAGATTCGCCAATATATTCTTGCAAACGCCGCATTTTAGCCACGGACGATTTTGCCGCCCCCTTTTTGCTGTCCCGTGCGTTAATTTTGTCGATATTAAAAATATTGATGTGGGGTGCAGATTCATAGGCAAATATGTCGGCGGTCAAAGTTTGCGGGACTGCATAATCTAACCTTACCCCGCGCCCTGTGTCATAGTCATCACCGGTAATAATCACCGGCGGTGTTTGCGCCAATTCTGGAATACCGGCGAAAACGTATTTAGCATGGCCTAAGGTAAAGTCTTGCTTGAGCTTTTCGTAAATGGTCATATTGGGTGCCAGCACAAAAAAGTGGCGGCTATGCCCGGTTAAATAAAGCCAGGCAATCATGGCCCCCATGAGCCGCGTTTTGCCTACACCCGTTGCCAGTGCAAAACACAATGACGGAAACGTGCGTTCAAAATTTTTAACGGATGGATAGTGTTGTTGGATAACCGTTAACCAGTGCTGCAAATCGGGGTCTTGGTTTAAGTTTAACTGCTCCAGTAAATCAACCAGAATTTCGAGTGATTCGCGTTGCGGGGTACGGAGTGACAGGCGGGCGGTGAGTTGGTTGGCTATTTTTTGGCCGTTGTTGGCGGGATTCATGACTGTCTTTGTCCTGGTTTATTCGGTGTCTTCATCGGAAATGAGTGGGGATGTTAAATGATTATTGGCACCATCCGGTAACACATTCAGGCTAAAACTGTAATCGTCATGATCCCATTCGCATTTATTGAGAATGGCTTGGGGAATTTTCTTGAGGGTCAGATTGCTAAAGGTGTCGGTTTCGAGCATAAACGCCTTGCAACAAATCAGTAAGGTGCGATTGTTGCCCACATCGTCGCTGATGACTTTGAGCTGATCGTGACTGAGGCTGCCGGTGGTGACGTAGATAAAATCGTTTTCGCTGCTGTGGCCGTGTAGCCAAAAATGGCTTTGGCTGGGCGCATACTGAAAGCCCATGTGTTTGCACATGGCCTCAGAAAGCATTTCGGCGTTGTATTCGGGGTTAATGACCCAATTGCCCCAGGTATCTTTTTTTAGTAAGGACGGCGCTAAACGGAAATACCGAAAACCACCGCCGCCTTGCCAGTTGACGGCTTTGCTGATGCCGCCCTGGTCTTCGCCATCGATGACTTTTTTTAAACGCGGCACGATGTGGGTGTGGCAATGCTCGCCCAATTCCACCATTATCCAGCGTCTACCCATTTTATGGGCGACTGCGCCGGTAGTGCCGGAACCGGCGAAGGAGTCGAGGACTAGTTCTACTTTGTTAAATCAACATCGCCCTATCATGTTGAAAAAACCAATTGATTTTTAAACGCATAATCAATCGATGCTTGCCTCCTCCTGTGTC
>SBAV01000352.1 GCA_005239965.1 Methylobacter tundripaludum | reverse complement strand
TAATAATGTCGGGTGCTGCAAAGACCTACGAGGTTTTAAAAACCTCGTAGGTCTCACATTGGTCAAAAATATACCCGACAAATCAAGATTGACTGAGTAGTAGTGTGTTCCGTCACATGTTTTTACATAAACATTATTCGGCGCATTCGGCTAATGCACCCTATTGATTGTGGATTACTGGATTGAGACACATAAAAAAAGCGTTCGTGATGATCTTGTCGAATCCTGAACCACTTGTCTTCGATAGGCTTAGTGGGAACGGCTACCCTATCTTAAATAGCCGAAAATTGCTTTATGTTTTTGGCAACCACGATATATCAATTGTCCTGTGCTGGTGCACACAATCCCGGAGATATAGGTTAATTAGGCTTTGATAGGGTACACCGGTACCTTCAGCCATTTCTTTGAAATACTCAACTACATCCTCGCCCAGCCTTATAGTTACTGACTTTTTCAATTTTGAGGCGTAGGGGTTTTTTCTTGATTTCATTTGGGAAAGATCATATTTTGCTTTCATGCGCCACCCTTGTAATGTTTAGATTCACTTTTCGTTGCTTTGCGAGCTGATATTATTCTGATCGTATTGCCTGAGTTGCGTTCACAGTGACAGATAAGAAGCATTCTGGATTCACAACTCATACCAAGCATCAAGAAGCGGTGTTCTGCTTCTGAATGAGAGTCATCATAAAATTGAACTGCAAACTCATCGTAAAAAACGGATTTGGCTTCTTCGAAAGAAACACAGTGTTTTTTCTGGTTGGCAGTTGCCTTTGTAGTATCCCATTCAAACTTAATCATGATTACATTGTATGTACAGAGATCCGAATGTCAAGCACACCACATTGAGGTAGAACTATAGGGCGGAATTACTGTAGCGTATTCTGCCGTATGTTTTTACATGGGCTTCATGCGGCGCATTACGCTTATAGCTATGCGCCCCCTATTGATTGCGGCTTATCGGGTTACTTTGGCGCGTGATGCGGGTATTTTGGTTAATGAGATGGGTTATACCTTGGTGAAATCGGGAGTGATGGATATGTTTCCGCAAACGGCGCATGTGGAGTCTATTGCGGTATTTAAGAAGAATTAGAGCTATGGGGAGATTGATCATGACTCGTTTTTCTGGAGCTGATAATGATTAAGATCACGCAAGCGGAATGGCTACAACAAAGGGTTCTGCGCTTGTATTTTTCTGATAATACCTATGGTGATTATGATTTGCAGCCCTTAATAGATCGACAGACAGAATTGGTTAAACCGTTAAACGATGATTTGTACTTTAAGCAATTTTTCTTAGAACTGGGGGCTTTGTGTTGGCGTAACGGGTTGGAGCTAAGTCCTGGCAATATTCACAAAAAACTTGCCGATCAGCAAAAATTGCATACTCAAACTCAAGTTGCATGATTTATTCGGGTAAAGCTATTTGGGCTACATTACTTACAATAGCTTGTTTAACAGCGTGATTAAAAATATGATAAAGCATACGATTTATGTATTTATCAGGAGCTTCTATGTCACATATCAGTGCTAACGATTTAAAGACCAAAGGAATAGCCGCTATTGAGGCCGCATTAGGTGAATCGCCGGAAGCCATTGTATCGGTACGCGGTAAGGATAAGTTTGTGGTGATGGATATTGCCCACTATCATTATCTGCGCGAATGCGAATTGGATGCTGCCTTGGCGCAAACCCAAGCGGATTTGGCCGCTGGACGATTTGTCCAAGAATCCCCCGAAGCACATCTGGCGCGGCTTGATACCTTGTAATGGCTTACGCGTTGGTTTTTACTGAGCAATACAGCCAACGGGCGGCACGATTTCTCAAGCGGCATCCAGAACTTCGCCAACAATATTTAAAAACGCTGAAATTGCTGGAAGCTAATCCTTACCATCCGTCATTACGACTGCACCCTTTGCACGGCAAGTTGGCAGGTCTTCATTCGGTATCCATTAATTTGTCTTACCACATTACCTTGGAACTTCTGATTCAGGGCGAACAGATTATTCCAGTTAATGTGGGTGATCATGACGCTGTGTATTAGCTACCTTGATATTCAAATAATTGGGGATTTTGGATTAAAAAGCTTCTGCTTGTACATTACGGCAGTACACTTTGCTACAGAACTATAGGGCGGTAATAGCGGTGTATTCCGTTGCATGTTTTACGTAGACATCATTGCGCAAGATTATGTGTAAATATCCACGCGAGCCAATTCGTTGAACCGCCCACTGCGACCCCGAATGGTGGGTGGTGTGGGGGTTAGAAGCCTCCGGCTACCCGATTATGCTGCCGAACCACACACAATACCCAATGATTTTTAATGGATTATTTGGCAATTACATTAGCATTATGTGCTTCAACATAAGCATCAAGTAAGCGACGAATCATACGCTGATATTGTGTATTATTTTTGGCCGCTTCTGTTTTAAAAAACTCAATGCTTTTTTTGCTGAGAGCTAATGTAACTTTTATGCCTTCTTCATTAAAAGCCAATTCAGCAGGGGAAGGCAAAAAATCTGCAATTACCTTGACTTTACCTAAAGGCTCATTTGTATATTTTATTTTCGCGTTCATAAATTGCTTTTCCTTTACGCCAATAACCAGCGCCAATAATTCGGATAACAGTGGAACGATAAGTGAACCTTACTGTTAAAATTCCTCCATCAACCTCACCAAAGCAATAAAAGCGCTCTTCATGTTGGCTATGTGATTCATCTTTGGCGATAACACGATGTGTATCAGCAAAAGCATATTGAGCAACAGAAAATGAAACACCATGCTTTTCTTGATTTAGCGCATCTTTTTCGGAGTCCCACTCAAATTTTGTTTTTGCCATTTTTCAACATTAGCATATTGCCATATAAATAACCATATTTTTATATGTACAGGTCTAATATTGTATTAACCGACTGGCCCCAGGGCGTTATAAATAAAATGGCGGTATCAAGGCCAGAACTATAGGGCGGAATTACTGTAGCGTATTCTGCCGTATGTTTTTACATGGGCTTCATGCGGCGCATT
>SBAV01000358.1 GCA_005239965.1 Methylobacter tundripaludum | reverse complement strand
TGGTGGCCCAGGCCGTTTCACTACACTGCAACAGTAATCAAGCGACCTAACAAGAGGAGTCATCATTATGAACATTCAAACAAAATCAACCGCACTTCTAGCGACACGGTTTACGCACCCTTATTGTGGTATGGGTTGTCTTCTGTTATCTGGGTTGCTCATAGCTGGGTTTGTACACCCTGCAATGGCAGTAGAGTCAGCAACCCCTGTTACGACAACTGAAGCAGATTGCCGGCAAACATTAATGGCAGTTGATGAAGGCATGAAATCACGTATGCCTGCTGATCCAGAGGTGGCGCAAGCTGTTCTCAATCTACGCCGTGAAGGCAATGAATTATGCCATCAAGGTTCCAAGCAATCAGGTCAATCAAAACTGCAACAGGCTGCTGCGCTGCTCGAATCGGGCACGTTACCCCCTACTAAAACCAAGCCATAGGAGTGACACTATCATGAACATAAAAACAATTACGGGTCATAAAAAATGCGTTATGGCAGTTTTGCTGTGCGGGGTTTTACCTTGGGTACAAGCGGCCAACTACAGCGTCACTGAAATCACTAAAGATAATGTTATTGTCACTACAAAAAACAAGGTGAAAGATACAAGCTTTGAGATTTTTGCAGGCAATCAATACCTGAATAACAATGGTCAGGTTGTAGGTACCAGTCGTGAAAACTACCAGAACAAATTGTTTAATTATGGTACGCGAGTCTTTATATGGCAACGTCCTGGTCTTATGCGTACTCTGCCAACACTAGGAACCGATATTTCAGGTTACGGTGAAAGCCTTCCAAGTGGGCTTAATAACAAAGGGCAGGTGGTGGGGTCTAGCCGCTACTTTGATAAAAACGTCATAGATCACGGGCTGCGTGCGGTCTATTGGAATTCTGGGGCGATTGTTGATCTTGGTAAAGATGCAGAAAAGTCTGGTTTTGTTACCAGTACAGGGGCTGTAATTAACGCTAATGGTCAAGTGGCAGGAAATGGCCTTCTTTACGAAAAAGGCCAGGATAAAGGCACGCGCCTTCTGTTATGGACACAGGGCAAGGCTAAAAATCTTGGTGCGCCCTCGGCAACTGCAACAGGCATGAATGCTGCGGGTCATGTTATAGCTACTGACTACGGTGCGGAAGAAGCATTTTTATGGACTGACAGCTTGCATAAGCTCAATGCGTTGGGTAATGATCCATCTGGTTACAATCCTAACTACGCGCTGGCCATTAACAATAAAGATCAGGTAGCAGGAAATAGTTCGACGGATACGGGTGTGTTTTCGACTTTATGGCAAAACGGGTTAATACAAAGTCTTGGCACTATAAATCCAGATCCAGATGCTCAGCCTTACGACAGCGCTATTGCTATCAATGAGTTGGGGCAGATTATAGGTTACAGCAATCTTCCAACTGGCGGCCAACACGCTTATTTGTGGGAAAATGGCCTTATGACTGATATTGGCGTATTAGGTGTTGCAGATGGTTATGAGTACAGTTTTCCCAATGCACTTAATAACAAAGGCCAAGTGGTGGGTTACAGCAGTTATTCTGAAAACGGTGTGCCCAAAGGTCAGCACGCTTTTATCTACCAAAACAAAACCCTAACCGACCTCAACACCTTACTACCCATTGGCAGTGGCTGGCTATTAGAAAACGCTCTGGCCATTAATGATAAGGGGCAGATTACCGTGTATGGCACGTATACCAAAGGTGCGCAAAGCTATAAGGGCTATGCGTTGTTGACATATAAGTAACTATGGTAAACGCTTAGTTTCTGTGGCATGGGCTAAAGCACAAAGCCCATGTTACAGCTAACGCGTTACTTTTGTGCCACTGTAATTTAACCAAAAGAACAATTAAAGCAATTTGACTAGCGCGGCAACAATGCCAATAGACAAAGCCATGAGCGTACCTAATTTAATAATTAAGCGTTGTTCCATCTGGATAAAGCGTGAATCCATATCGCGGCGTAAATCGTCTATATCTCGGCGTACGTTATTGATGTCGTTTTGTGTCGCAAGCTCAGCTTCGCCTTGGGCATCTTTAAATGCTTCCGAAATAGCCTCGGCTTGGTTTTCGGGTACACCTGCCGCCTTCAGTGTGCGAACAAATTTTAAGGTGTCGAAGGTAATGGTGGCCACGGGTGTTACTCCTGTTCTGTGTACAGATTCATTTCATAGGGCTAACTATATTACCTTGCCAGTTAGACGGCAATCATTTTTTGACCTACAAAATTTTTAAAAACCATAGCATGGGCTAAGGCACAAAGCCCATGCTACACCAGCGCATTAATAAACATTGTGCCAGCGTAATTTAACCAGGAGAAACCAATGAAACACCAAGCCCATTATTTCATCCGCCCCCTCACTATTTTTATTTTTTTGCTGGCCGCGGTTATTAAGGTACACGCCGCACCCGCATGGAAAGTAACCGATACATTTACCAAAAGTGCCGACACAGGCTTTGCCAAAGCAACGGCTCTTTCCCGTGATGGCAACACTGCTATTGTAGCGGCAGGAACTGAAAATTGCAGGGTAGATAAGACATGTGCGGCAATTTACGTTTATGTTCGTGCAGGCAAATCCTGGGTACAACAAGCAAAACTAACCGCTCAAGATGAGAAAACCGGTAGTCAGCTGGCGCGAGGTTACGATTTCCCTATCACCCCTATCGCTTTATCCGCAGATGGCAATACCGTTTTGGCAGCCATATCCGTAAATTCTAAAGGTGTAGTGTCCAAAACGGGCGCTGTTTACGTTTTTGTACGCACTGGTAAACAATGGGTGCAGCAGCAAAAATTAACCCTGCCCATAACTAATAAATCCGGTGAGAATGACTTTGGTAATTCCGTAGCGGTCGCCGATGATGGCAATACCGCCGTTATTGGCAATGTAAGCCGTAACTCAGACAAGGGTTCGGCTTTTATTTTTGTCAGAAATAGTAAACACTGGAGTTTAAAGGCTCGTTTAGATGGGCCACACACCAAAAACTCTACGGCTGTTGTGCCTTTATTTGGTATATCAGTTGCCATATCGGGCGATGGTAATCGCGTATTAATTGGCTCACCTGATTTTCAGGCATCTTTAAATCAGGCTTATCTGTACCAAAAATCCAGCAGTGCTTGGAAAATAGCCGCTGTATTACACCCGATCGATAAAGGTTTGTTGAGTTCGGGAATGTTTGGGCTGGGTGTAGCATTGTCAAAATCTGGGGCGACCGCTTTAATAGGGACAGGCGCTATAACAACGGAAAGTGGTCTTAATGCCTATATTTTTCAATTCAACAAACAACGGCGTACTTGGTATCAAGAGGCCAAGTTGGGGGCAAACGTACTTTCTAGCCCGAATTCTACGAATTCGTTAGCTTTGGATGATTCGGGTAATAAAGCGATTATTGGTATGAATAACCTTGAACCCAATCCACCCTTTTTTATGCACGCACCTACAATCCTTCTATAAAGCGAAATGTATGGTCAGTGCAGCCTACTGTTAACCGTGCTTTGGTAAATGACAGTATAGGAACTGTTGTGGCTCTATCAGGTGATGCCAAAACAATTTTGCTGAGCGGGCCGAGCTATTTCACGAATCCATGCCTTAATTCACAAGGGCAAGCGTGGCCTTGTGGCGTAATTCACGTTCTGCAACAACAATAAAGTTCTTCCTAAGGAGCGCATAACATGGCCATTCAGATCAGTTTATTACATGGGTACAACTCCCATAACAATAATCAAAGTAACAAACTAACCCGACGAGCATTAGGTGTATTAGCCCTTGGTTTACTGTATTTTCCTGCCAGCCTTAGCTGGGCAGCGGGTTATTCGGTTGCAATGCTTACACCAGAGAAAATAAACAATACCACTTACAAGATCAGTCCTGGCAATCAGTCTTTAAACAGCAGGGGGCAAGTGATTGGATCACGTCGTGTGGACAGTAACGACGGGTTCTATACCTTTGGAAATCGTGCTCTACTGTGGACAAATGGAAAAATGCAGGTGCTGGGGTCATTGGGTACAGATGATAATGGTTACGGTGAGAGTACGCCGACCGCTTTAAACGATGCAGGGCAGGTAGCAGGTGTCAGTCGCTATTTTGTTAACGGTATCGATCGGGGTTATCGTGCTTTCCGGTGGAATAGCAGCAAAAAAATGCAGCGTATTAATACCGATGGCGCTGGTTTTTTTAGCAGCGGCATGTCAGTGTCCATAAACGCCAAAGGTGATATTTACGGTGATGGTTATTATGAAAAGGGCGTAGACAACGGCATGCGTGCTTTTGTAACCCTCAGTGGCAAAGTTAAAAACCTTGGCACATTCGGTACCGATGTCGATGGTAATAATGCCGCTAGTGGCTTCTACGATCTATACACCCACCACGGCTCTAATTTTAACAATAAAGGCCAGGCCGTAGGTACTAGCAGCTACTACGACAAAACGGGGGAAAATTTGGGTCAGCGTGCTTTTTTGTGGACAAATAATAAGCTGGTTAATTTGGGTGCTTTGGGTACGGGGGGAGATTCCGGTAGCATTGCCATTAATGATAGTGGGCAGGTAGTGGGGAATAGTACTTACTTCGATAAAGTAGGCAATCTCTTAGGCGTTCACGCATTTTTATGGTCTAACGGCAAGATGACCGATCTAGGCACAATCAGTGCTAGTCCTGCTGGTGCAAGTTATAGTTACGCTATTGCAATCAATGCCGCAGGTCAAGTACTCGGAAAAACACAGGTTTTTGAGGGTAATGTTTTTAAAGGTTGGCATGGCTTTTTATGGTTTAAAGGCACAATGACCGATCTTGGCACACTGGGTGCAGGGACTGATTTTACTGATGATAGCGAACCCATTGCCCTTAATAACAAAGGACAGGTAGTTGGTGGCAGCAGTTTTATTGAAAACGGTTTTCCCTTTGGCTTTCACGCTTTCCTCTATCAAAAGGGCAAGATGCTGGATCTTAATACCTTGCTGCCGAAAAACAGTGGTTGGTTATTGGAAAATGCCCTGGCCATTAACGACAAGGGGCAGATTACGGTGTATGGCACTTACACCAAAGGCACCCAAACTTATAAGGGATATGCCCTGTTGACACCTGGTAAACAATGATTGATCCGGCTCTGGGACGTATTAACTCCGTTCGCCTTGAGTCTGTCGAAAAGTCAGAAAAATTCTGACGAGCTCAACCCGAACGGATTCAAACATAATCGAGCCGGATCAAAATGGAACTTAGGTACAGCGTGTATCGTTCGCGTAATATTATTACGGTACGTTGTTAATGCCATCAGAAGGCTGGCTACTGGAGCAGCCCTTCAGCCTTCATTGTCTCCTTTACTGCTGGTCGGGAAGATATGCGGGTGATGTAGTCCTGTAACTTTGGCCATTTCCCAAGATCGACTTTAAGCATAGGACTCCAGTTAAGCACAGTAAATAGGTAGGCATCGGCCACGGTGAACCGGTCGCCCATCAGGTAAGGCTTTCCGTTGAGCCGCTCAGACAGATAGTCGAGCCGCCGCCCAAGCAGAGCCAACTGATTTTCCCGCCACTCCACAGTGATTTTGGGGTTGAACAATGGGCCAAACTGCTTGTGGATTTCTGATGACACGAAGTTTAACCACTCCATCAAACGATAACGCTCCATCGTCCCCGCTTTGGGAGCTAACCCAGATTCAGGTTTCTGATCTGCAAGGTACTGGATTATGACCGCCACTTCGGTAAGGATTTCACCATTATCGAGTCTCAAGGCAGGTACGTACCCCTTGGGATTGATGTTGGTGTAGTTTTCGCCGCTCGCGGTCTGCTTCTTGGCCAGATCCACGCTTTCCAGGTCAAAAGTATAAGCTGCTTCACGCAACACAATATGCGGAGCCATTGAACAGGCACCAGCTGCAAAATAGAGTTTCATAACATTTCTCCTCTTTTAAAAAATAACCTTTAGACGCTAACCAGCACACGCCCGCTTGAGTTCATCGATGTTGATTTTCTTCATTTTAAGCATTGCCTCCATGGCCCGTTTGGATTTTTCAGTATCGGGATCTGCCATTAATTGGGGCAAAATAGTGGGAACAATTTGCCAGGAAACCCCGTATTTATCCTTAAGCCAGCCGCACTGTTGCGCCTTTTCATCGCCGCCTTCTGAGAGCTTCTGCCAGTAATAGTCAACTTCATCCTGCGTCTCGCAATTGACCTGGAATGAAATGGCTTCGTTGAATGTAAATATTGAGCCACCGTTGAGTGCGGTAAAAGTTTGACCCTCCAGTTCAAATGCTACCGTCATAACCCGACCCAACCGGAAAAGCTTAACTATATAAATACTATAAAAAATTGCAATGACTGAGAATGGTAGTTTAATGGGTACAGAATGGGCATAAAAAATAACCATTTTTTGGCATCAAGTGTTAAACAACGCACAAAAATACCCCACTTTAAAAAAGCGTCCGGTTTTTGTTGGCCATTATATCCATCCCGAACGGCTTAAACAGGCGAGCACTTACTTTCTGGTTTGCGTACGCCACAAATTAACAATTTCATCCACATCCAGATTATCAATACCGTCCTGCCAATGGGTAAAGTAATCAACATCGTTACTTTTGGGCTCTGGATTGGGCCGGTAGATTTGCACCCGCATCGGCAGTGGCGTGGCTTCACCCAATACCAAAGCCTCGCCCCTACCCAAAGACGTGAGAATATCGGTTAAATCGCCCTCAGCATCGGGAACCAAACCTTTAATATAGGCCTGATCATCAGGGTTAGTGGTGCGTAGACAAATAAAAGAGCTGCATTGCGCCAACATGGTTTCTGACAATTCGGTAGGCCGTTGACTGACCACGCCAATGGAAACGCCGTATTTACGGCCTTCCTTGGCGATACGTTCCATCATTTTCTTGGTGCCTTCATATTGCCCGCCTTGTTCCCTGGGGATGTAGGCATGGGCTTCTTCACAAATCAGCGTAATGGGAAATT